>CAZTHM010000157.1:0-8283 GCA_964613505.1 uncultured Acidobacteriota bacterium
CCGTAAACGGCCTCGCGCTGCTTGTTCATTACATCGTCATATTCAAGCAGATGTTTACGAGATTCAAAATTCTGCGCCTCCACGGCTCTCTGCGCGGACTCGATGCGCTTGGTGATCAGGCGCGATTCGATGGGGATACCCTCTTCCATCCCCAGCCGGTGCATGATGCTGGAGATGCGCTCGCCGGCGAAAATGCGCAGCAAATCGTCCTCGAGCGAAAGGTAGAAGCGCGACGAGCCCGGGTCGCCCTGGCGGCCGGCGCGCCCGCGCAACTGGTTATCGATGCGCCGGGCCTCGTGGCGCTCGGTGCCCAGAATGTGCAGGCCGCCGAGGTTGACCACCTGGTCGTGCTCGGCGTCGGTAACCGTCTTGAACCGGGCCACGAAATCCATCCACGTCTGGCGCCACACGGCGTAATCGTCCACGTATTTCTGGAAAGCCTCCTCGAGCGAGTCCGCGGGCGGACGCTCGGGCGGCTCGGGGTCGATGCCCTGCTCGCGATATTTCTCGGGCATGCGGCGGAATTCCTCGCGCGCCATGGCTTCGGGATTGCCGCCCAGCAGGATGTCGGTGCCGCGCCCGGCCATGTTGGTGGAAACGGTGACCGTGCCCACGCGCCCCGCCTGCGCCACGATCTGCGCCTCGCGTTCGTGCTGCTTGGCGTTGAGGATGTTGTGCTTCGCCTCGCGCTCGTCGAGCACCTCGAGCAGGCGCTGCGGGCGGCATTGCACTTCGATGAGGTAATCGAGCAGCGGCAGGAATTTCTCTTCCGTCCCGCGCACCAGTTCCGCCAGCGGCATCGCCAGCTCCGGGTCGGCGGGCGGCAGGCCGCGGCGCGCGTAGGTCTCGTGGGCGCGCTTCAGGACGGCCTGGAGGAACTCTGCGCCCTTCCCGTTGCTCCCCGAGACGAGCCCCGAGGCGAGCGACTGATATCGGCTCTCGCTGAGCAGCTTCTTCACCAAGGAAGCGGTGACCCCGGCGCGAATCAGCCAATCGATTGCTGCAGTGTGCCGCGCCGCGAGCTTCTCCGCCCACAGCCCGAGCTTCGGGCCTTCGAGCCCGGCGGCCTTCGCCAGCTCCTGCAACTGCTGGGGCAGGATGCCGCTCTTGCGAAGCTGCGCGCTCAGCTTCTCGGATTTTTCGATGGCGATGGTGCCCACGAGCACCGGCTGGCCGCGCAGGTGGTATTCCTTGATCTCCTCGATGGCGGCGTTGAACTTCTCGCGCTCTGTGCGATAGACGACGTCCGGGTGCTCGTGCCGGATCAGGGTCTGATTAGTAGGAATAACCACTACTTCAAGATTATAGATTTTCTCAAACTCCGCCGCCTCGGTTTCCGCCGTGCCGGTCATGCCGGCGAGTTTCTTATACATGCGGAAGTAATTCTGGAAAGTGATGGTGGCAAGGGTCTGGTTTTCCTGCTCGATCTTGACGCCTTCTTTGGCCTCGATGGCCTGGTGGAGGCCATCCGACCAGCGCCGCCCGGGCATCAGGCGCCCGGTGAATTCGTCGACGATGATGACTTCACCCTCTTTCACCACATAGTCGCGGTCGAGCCGGTAGAGGGCGTGGGCGCGCAGGGCCTGGGTGAAGTGGTGGTTGTACTCGATGTTCGCCGGATCATAGAGATTTTCGATCCCCAGCGCCTTCTCGGCCTTGGCCACGCCGGATTCGGTGGGGCTGACCTGGCGATGCTTCTCGTCGATCTCGTAGTCCTCTTTTTCCTTCAGGCGCGGGATGACCTGGTTGACCTGGTAGTACTTGTCGGTGGATTCCTCCGACGAACCGGAAATGATGAGCGGCGTGCGCGCCTCGTCAATCAGGATCGAATCCACTTCGTCCACGATGGCGAAGTTGTGCGGGCGCTGCACGCAGTCGGCGAGTTCGAATTTCATGTTGTCGCGCAGGTAGTCGAAGCCGAACTCATTGTTCGTGCCGTATGTGACGTCGCAGTTGTAGGCGCTGCGGCGCTCGGCGTCTTCGAGGTCGTGAACGATCACGCCCACGGAGAGCCCGAGCAGCTTGTAGATCGGCCCCATCCACGCCGCGTCGCGCTTGGCGAGGTAATCATTGACGGTGACGACGTGCACGCCCTTGCCCTCGAGCGCGTTGAGATAGACCGGGAGCGTCGCGACCAGCGTTTTGCCTTCGCCGGTCTTCATTTCCGCGATTCTGCCCTCGTGCAGCACCATGCCGCCCACCAATTGCACGTCGAAGTGGCGCATGTTGAGCGTGCGCCGGCCCGCCTCGCGGCAGAGCGCGAAGGCTTCCGGCAGAATGCTGTCAAGCAATTCACCGTTGGCGATTCTTTCGCGAAGCTGCTGGGTTCGAAGAGGAAAGTCGGAGTCGGCAAGCCGCTGCATCTCGGGTTCGAGCGCGTTGATCTCGCCCTCCCGCGCCCCGAGCCTCTTCAGCTCGCGCTCGTTCTTCGTCCCGATAATCTTGCCCAGAGCGATTTGTAGATAATTCCCCATGCTCCTCAGCGCGGACCGCACGAGCGGCCGCGTTTATTCATTCTACGGCCCATTAGGGGGATTGGCAAGAAACGCGGGCCATTTTGGATTTTCGATTTTGGATTTTGGTTCGGGGATTCGGCGCTCAGAAGCGCAGACTGCGACGCGCGCCAACAACATCGGCGCCGCAGGGGTCAGGCTCGTCCGCATTCAGACGCGTGCGCCCTCGCCACACGGCCCTGTCGCCCTTGCAATTCCGGGGTGTGGTTGATAGGATTCTTTTCCGGCTCGGTATGCAGCGTTGCCCTTTCCTAGTGACTCCGGTTTTGCAGAACGAGGCAGGGCGAGGAGCGATTGATGAAAGCGACGGTTCAAGTCGAGTTTGAGCTTTACGGCGTAGTTAAGCGCAAGGGGAAATGGTATATCGCTTCTTGTCCCCCACTCGACCTGACGACGCAGGGAAGAGACGAAATAGAGGCCAAGAAAAACCTGCAGGAAGCGGCGGAACTTTTCATCGTTAGTTGCATTGAGAGAGGGACCCTTGACCAAGCGCTCAAAGAACTGGGATTTGTTCACCTTAAAGGGCAAGGTGCCAGCCTGCCGCCGGACGCATTTCCGATGACCGTTCCCATTCCCTTCGGCCTTGAGAAGAGCGTGCCTTGCCTCGCCTGACACCCCTGCCTTGGAGAAGGATTGTCCGTGTGTTTGAGCAGCTCGGGTATCGCCCGGCCGTTGATCGTTCCCCGCTACGATGAGGTTGGGCTGGATATTCTCCACACCCTGATCAGGACGGCGGGCATTTCGAGGGATGCTTTCCTGGCGCTCCTCAAGAATTGTTAGTCCAATCAGATCTTACCTGTAAATCATTCCTCGCCGTTTCTTCTTCCCGCAGGCGTCACGAGAACCGCCTTGGGCTCACTGCTCGCCGGACGGTGGACGCCCCTACATCCCCGGACCGTGGGTGGAGGAGGAGAGCTGGACCATCAAGCCGTCGGGGTCGCGGAAGTAGACGCGCTGCGAGCCGCTGGGCTGGTTGGGATTGAGCCCCTGACGCTTGAGTTCGGCGGATACGGCAGCGGCCTCATAGTTTTCGATGGCGATGCAGAAGTGGTCCATTTCGGCCTTTTCGCGTTTGAAGAGGGCTAGGAAATCCGGCCCCAGCCCGAGGAAGCAGTCGCTCGCCGATTCGCGCAGCACGTTCATGCCGAGATGCTTCATGTAGAAATCCCGCGAGCGCGCGATGTCCGTCACGTCGAGCGCCAGGTGATTAAATCCCAACCCCTTAAACGTGGAAGCGGGCGCCGCCGCGGCCGGGCGCGGCGCCGCAGCCAGCAGCGCCAGTCCGGAGATCAACTCGCGGCGGGTCATCTTGCCATGCTCGTAGCTTTGCACCATCTTCGAAATCGCGGTTTCCATGGTGGACCTCCCGGAATGAATTGTGTTCGTTCAATAGCCCTGCACGGATTGGTGAGCGCAGCCAGTATAGCAGGATGCTACAGAAGGCGAGCGGCGGCACCAACGCAAGGCGGGGCTTCCCTCGTCTGAACCGCCTCCTGTGGGGCCGGGGCAAGCCATATCCCGACGGCCAGGGCGGTCGCTTCCGACCTTCTGGCGGCAATCCCGCATCAACATTGACATTTCTGCACGTTTCCGCCATTCTGAGAAAACTCCGGGTCATTTGGGTTCTTTGCCGCTATGAAAAGGATACTGATTTACGACACCACGTTACGCGACGGATCGCAAGGCGAGCACGTCTCGTTCTCGGTGGAAGACAAGCTCCACATCACCCGCAAGCTCGACGAGTTCGGTATCGATTACATCGAGGGTGGCTGGCCGGGCTCGAACAGCAAGGATATCGCCTATTTCCAGCGCGCCAAGGAACTGAACCTGAAACACGCCAAGCTGGCGGCCTTCGGCAGCACGCGCCACCCGCGCAACAGCATCGCGCACGACCGCAACATTCAGGCGCTGATCGAAGCCGAGACGCCCGTGGTCACGATTTTCGGGAAGACCTGGGATTTACACGTCAAGGTGGCGTTGGGGGTCTCGCTGGAAGAGAACCTGAAGCTGATTGGCGAGTCGGTGGCTTACTTGAAATCCAAAGGCCGGGAAGTGATCTACGACGCCGAGCACTTCTTCGACGGCTTCAAGGCCGACCGGGAATACGCGCTGGCCACGCTGCGCGCGGCGGAGGAAGCCGGCGCCGACACCATCGTCCTCTGCGACACGAACGGCGGAACGCTGACGGGCGACATTCGCGAGCGCTTTCGCGCCGCCTCAGAACATATCAAGACGCCGCTCGGGATTCACACTCACAACGATTGCGAAATGGCCGTGGCGAACTCCATCGCCGCCGTCCAGGAAGGCGCCGTGCACGTGCAGGGCACCATGAACGGCTACGGCGAGCGCACCGGCAACGCCAACCTCTGCTCGATTATTCCCAACCTCGAGCTGAAGCTCGGCCTGCACTCGGTGGGCAAGGAAAAGCTGAAGCACCTGACGGAAGTCTCCCACTACGTGAGCGAGCTTGCCAATCTGATTCCTCGCCACGATTTGCCCTACGTCGGGAAGAGCGCATTCGCGCACAAGGGCGGCATCCACGTCAGCGCCGTGATGAAAGAGTCTTCGGCCTACGAGCACATCGATCCCGGCGTGGTCGGCAACGAGCGGCGCGTGCTGGTCTCAGAACTCTCCGGCAGAAGCAGCGTGATGTACAAGGCGGAGGAGCTGGGGCTCGAAATCGAAAAGGGCTCGCCGCACGCCAAAGTCGTGGTCGAGAAGCTCAAGGAACTGGAGCACGACGGCTACCAGTTCGAGGGCGCCGAGGGATCGTTCCAAATTCTTTTCGATAAGCTCGTGCATCACCTGCCGGACTTCTTCGAGCTCGATGGCTTTCGCGTCATCACGCAGAAACGCGGGTCGGACGAGTCTTCCTCGGAAGCGGTCATCAAGCTGCGCGTCGACGGCAAGGAAGAACACACCGCCGCGGAAGGCGTCGGCCCGGTCAGCGCTCTCGACCGCGCGCTGCGCAAATCACTCGGCACTTTTTTCCCCTGCATCCGCGACATCCGTTTGACCGATTACAAGGTCCGCGTGCTGAACGCCAAGGACGCGACCGACGCCCGCGTCCGCGTGCTGATCGAGACCAGCGACGGCCAGGAGACCTGGGGAACCGTCGGCGTCTCCGAAAACATCATCGAGGCGAGTTGGAAAGCTCTCGTCGATAGCATCACCTACAAACTGAAAAAAGAATACGGCTTCAAGCGGAAAGAAGCCAAAACCCACGCCACGAAGTAGGGCCGGGCGCTTCCCTCGACCAGCGATCGTAGGGCCGGGGCTTCCGGCTGCGCCGAGACAGTTGCCCCTGGCCATACCAGGCCGGCCCAGGGGCCGGCACTACGTCACGCGCGGGGGCTTGCCCTCAAGCGCACTCCCTTCAATGGCCAGCCGCTCGCTCTTCGGCATGTGGGCGCCCGTCAAGAAATCCCCTCGGCCGCGGTAGCGCAAGAGGTACCGGATGAGGCGCTCGATGCGGTTTAGCAAGCCGTCTTCGTAGCGGAACACGGGCGAGGGCATAATGAACGGTTCCAGCAGACGGTCGGCGCGCTGGCGCGTCTCATCGGCGTCAAGCTGCGGTTTGGGCGGAAATTTCCTCACGATCCGGCTCAGCATCGCGGCTTCCCAGCCGGCCTGGCCGCGATAGAGCCGCAGCCGCAGCCAGACCACATCGGCGAGCCGCTCGACGACGCGGCGCTCAATCTCGTCCTGGGGAGCGAAGGCGCGCGCCAAGCGCCGGCGGTGCGCCTGAAATTCCTTGGGGTTCTCTCCGAACGCCGGGAGGGATTTCTCCAGGTTGCGGACCGTCAGGCCGTGCATCAGGTTGTTGCGCCAGGCGTGGGCGTAGCTCTGGGGAGAGCGCGGCGCCGCCTGCGCCAGGGCGATGTTGGCGCGCGCGGCCGCCAGGCGCGCCTCGGTGCGGCGATAATTCTCGCCGCTGTTCGCCTCCCGGGCCTTGGCGAGATTCGCCAGGCGGGCGCGCCGCTGGGCGGGGGTAAGGTTGTGGCGCCGGCGGTTGGCTTCCTGCATCTTGAGGACGTTGGCACGGCAGACCTCGGCGCGCGCCGGGGTCAGCTCGAAAGGCTTTTGTTGCAAGACTTTAAGGGCCTTCTGCAGGTTGCGCCGGTTGGCGGCCAACATGCGAGGCGTGACGCGGCGGGTCTGCTTCGGGGCGGATTCCATGCGGCGGGTCCTCCTGGAAGTGCGCGGCCAGAGGTCGAGACGGCTTGCCCAGGCCGCGGTGTCAAACAGCGTAGGGTCAGAGGCTACAATAGGAAGGAGCGCTTGTCAAGAGGACATTGTGTCGGCTCGTGAGGTAGGCACGGAAGAAAGGATGAAGGGTGAACGATGAAGTATGAACTGCCAAGCACCGTTCCGAGTGTTCCCGCACGGCGGGAGCCGCCCGGCCGCCAGACAATCCCCAACCACGGGGAGACTTTCCCCGTTTAGCATGAACCAACTGCCGCGGTTTTTCCCGCCCCTACGACCTCCCACCTCCCACCTCCCACCTACTACCTTCCCCCTTGCCTCCCTGCGTCGCAGCGGCGACAATAGCCCGCTGGGAAAATACTCATGCTGGCATTCCTTTGTGGGGCGATGGAGTACGCGACGGACGGCGGGCGCGCTTGGCGCGAGCGCATGCGCCTGTGGCTGCAGGAGTCGCTCAACCACCGGGTCTACGACCCGACCGTCGAATCGAAGCGGATTTTCAGCGCCGAGGAATTGGCCGGCCTCGCAACGTGGAAGACCACTGACGTCGAGCGCTTCCGCCGGGTGATGCGCGTCGCCATCACCCGCGACCTGGACGTGATGGCGAACCAGGCCGACTACGTCATCTGCCTCTGGGACGAAGCCGCCACGCGCGGGGGCGGAACGCACGCGGAATTGACCGCGGCTAACCGCAAGGGGATTCCGGTCTATATGGTCACGGAAATTCCGGCGGAAGAAATCAGCGGCTGGATTCTTGCCTGCGTCGATCGCCTGTTCGGGAATTTCGAAGAGTTGAAATCCTTCCTCGCCACAACCTACGGCCGCGACGCCCGCCAGCACGCGCTGTGGAAGTAGCACCGACCCCGCTCGGAGCGGGCTCGCCACTTCGGATTTTCGATTTTGGGTTTTGGATTGGCCCGCAGCGCCAGAAGCGCATTCCGGAGCCGTGACGTTTCCTCAAACCCATTACTTCAAATCCTCGACGGTCAAATCGGCGTCCCGCAGGATACTCTTTAGGACTTTGGGATGGAGGATCTTCGCGGCGTGAAAGGGCACGGTGGCGCGCCTCCCGGCGGCATTCCTGTAAATCATATGGCTGCCACTCTGCCGCGCCAGAGAAAATCCGGCTTTCTCCAACACCGTAATAATCTGACGGGCTGTCAGGCGAGGCAGTTTGGGCATCACACGGCGACTTCAATGGTGGAGAGGCTCACCGACACAGGCTCGGGGATTTCCTCGCCACCGGCGACGCGGTCTTCGATGTGCAGGCGAATAGCGTCCTTGATGTTCGCGACGGCCTCCTCATAGGTATCTCCCTGGGTGTAGCAGCCCTGCAGGGCCGGGCAGGAAACGAAATAGCCGTCGGCGTCCGCCTCGACAATGATGGGAAGGGTGAGGTGCTTCATGCCTGAATTATAGACCCGCTTCCGCCTTCTGCCAACTGCGAAACGCCAGGAATGCAGGCGGGAGGCGGTGGGGTCGAGGATGCCGGGGCGGGCGAGGACATGGGGCGATTTTATGTTGCCACCCGGAATCACCGCAGACATCGAAAGACGACGTTGGC
>CAZTHM010000158.1:0-315 GCA_964613505.1 uncultured Acidobacteriota bacterium
AGTCGAGGCTGGGCGTGCCGGGGAATCCGGTCACCTCGACGTAGCGGAAGCCGTGATAGGTGAAGCGGGGCTCCCAGTTTTCCAGGCCCTCGCCGCGCAGGATATAGGTGTCGCGAGCCTTGGCGCGGCGAATGGTTTCGCGGTTGATCATCCCGTCGTCATAGACCAGTTCCGCGAAACGCATTGTCACGGCCGTCCCGCGCGGCCCGCTCACGCGCAACTCGGCCCAGCCGCTGAAGTTCTGCCCCAGGTCGTACACGAAAACGCCGGGGCGGGGATTCGTCATCTTCACCGGCATGAGCGTGTCGATGACGC
>CAZTHM010000158.1:325-8234 GCA_964613505.1 uncultured Acidobacteriota bacterium
GCGGCATCATCTGCGCCGAGAGCACGCCGCCGGGCGGCTTGGCGGCCTGCGCCGCCTGCCAGTTGGAATCATTAAACCCCGGCGAATCCCAGCCCGGCGTCTCCATTCGCGCGTCGTAGGTTTCGCCGTCGAAGACGCCGTCGCTGGTGATGGGGCCCTGCGCGGCTTTCCACGAAGTGTCGCTCGCGAGGGTGAGCTGCTTGCCGCCTTCCATCTCAATCTGAATCTGGAGAAGCAGAGCGGGCGAAGAATACGGCGTCACAATGGGCGGGCCGTAATACTTGGGAGGCACCGCCCAGCCGTTGCCGAGCATCGCGCCCACGGCGTTGGCTCCTTGATGGACTTGTGAAGTGATGTCATATGTAATGTAGAGATTCCTTTTCTCGTACGTCGTCCAAGCCGGGTCGAGAACGTTTTCGCCAACCTTCTGGCCGTTCAGACGCAGCTCGTAATAACCCAGCGCGGTGACGTAGGCCCCGGCGCGCGTGACCTTGGCGGGAATCAAGAACTCCTTGCGCAGTTGATTGCCGCCTGCAATCCACTGGGCTTTCCACTCCTCGGGAGCAAGTAGGCCCATTTCGAATTGCGCCGGTCGGCTGTAGGCGCTGGGCCGGCCCTGCGTATCCCAGGTTCGAACTTTCCAAGAATACGCGCGGCCACTCTCCAGCGTCTTCCCCGCATAGACGACTTGCGTCGATTGGTCGGACGCAACTTTGCCGCTGTCCCACTGGTCGCCTTTGTCCTGAGCGAGCAACTCGGACCGTGTCGCCACCAGGATCTGGTACGCGGATTGTTTCTGCCCGCGCTCCGTGTGGTCGAGCACCCAGAAAAGCCTCGGTTGCTTCACGTCAATGCCCAGGGGATTGGAGAGATATTCGCAACGCAGATTCGCGGGCGGCTGCGGCCCATCCGCGGCAGAGATGGAAGGGATAATCCATCCTGCGCAAGCTAGGAGAAGAGGTACGGAAAAGAACAGTAGATGGCTCTTTTTCATTTGCGTCATAAGGCTCCTCGACGGGATGACAAGGGGCGAAAAAACGGCTGAAGGCCTTTGCTCGTCACTCGTCACTTGTCACTCGTCACTGATTTCTTTCCATCTTTCGCGAAACGACTTCGGCGCCAGCGCCGGCAAGTCGCGCCCCTCGGTCCAGCGCGAGGCCGGGAACATCGGGGCTTTTTTGATCCATCCCTGCCGCGCGAAAAACCGCTGGCCGAATCGCGCCAGGCCCGCGCCGAACGCATACGCCCAAGGCCGCTGCATCGCCCAAGCCCACAGCCGAATCGAGGTTCTTTCACTGAAGGGAGCGCCCGACGGCCTCGGCGCCGGAGCTTTTTCCTGCGCCTCGCTGCGCAAGTGGAGCAGCAGGTCGGGGATATTGATCTTGACGGGACAAACATCGCGGCACGCGCCGCACAGCGACGACGCAAAAGGCAATTCGCGCGCCTTCTCAATCCCGGCAAGTTGCGGCGTCACCAGCGCGCCAATCGGCCCGCTGTAGACCCAGCCGTAAGCGTGTCCGCCGATTTTACGGTAGACCGGGCAGGTGTTGAGGCACGCGCCGCAGCGGATACAGTAGAGCATCTCGCGCATCTTTTCATTCGCCAGGGTCGCGATGCGCCCATTGTCCACGAGGACCACGTGCATCTCTTCCGGACCGTCTTCGCCCGGGCGGCGCGGCCCGGTCAGCAGCGAAGTGTAAACGGTCAGTTTCTGTCCCGTGCCCGAGCGGCCCAGGATGCGCAGAAAAACCGCCAGATCGGCGAAACGCGGAATCAGTTTCTCGATGCCGACCAGCGCCACGTGCACGCGCGGCGCGGTGGTGCACATGCGGATGTTCCCTTCGTTTTCGACGGTCACGACGGTACCGGTCTCGGCCACGGCGAAGTTGGCGCCGCTCAAGCCCAGGGGCGTCGCCGCGAACTTCTCGCGCAGCGCGCGGCGCGCGATGGCGGTCAACTGCTCGGGAACGTCGGTGGGCTCGGAGTGGAGATGCTTGACGAAGAGGTCGGAGACATCGTGCCGCGTCTTGTGGATGGCGGGCGCCACAATGTGCGCCGGGCGGTCGCCCGCCAGTTGCACGATGAATTCGCCGAGGTCGGTTTCGAAGGGGCGGATGCCCGCCGCCTCGAGCGCGTGGTTCAGCTCGATCTCTTCGCTGAGCATCGTCTTGGCTTTCACGATCTCGGTCGCGCCCGCGCGCTCTGCGATGGCGCGCACAATGGAGCAGGCCTCCTCCGCGGTCGCAGCCCAATGCACCTTGCCGCCATTCTTCTCCACGTTGTCGGCAAACTGCGCAAGATAGAAATCGAGGTGGTCCATCACCTCGCGCTTGAGCGCCTGGGCTCGGTCGCGCAGGCGCTGCCAGCCCGGGACCTCGCTGATGGCTTGCAGGCGGTGGGAGTAGAGGCGCAGGGTCGAGGAGCTGTACGCCTCCTGGAGATGCGCGTCGGCCAGCGCCTCGACGGCGCGCTCGTGGATCTGGTTGCTGGTAATCGGCTCTTCGTTCATGCGTTTTGTAACCCGTGACAGGCTCTGCATGCCGAAAGCTCTCAGCTCTCAGCCCTCAGCAGTCAGCTTTCAGCAAAACTCGTGTTTGCTGATGGTTGAGTGCTGACGGCTGAAGGTCCTCGCGATAATTACCCGCGCGCGGCGCGACGGCCAGCCCCGTCATTCCTGCATCGCCAGCAGTTCCGCCAGGTGCAGCGTCTTGAGCGGCAACCCCTGGCGGTGAATCAAGCCCGCCAAATGCATCAGGCAGCCGGAATCGTTGGCCACCAAATACTCGGCGCCGGTGGCGGCCGCGGCGCGCGTCTTATCCCCACCCATGGCCACCGAAACTTCCGGAAACTTCACGGAGAACGTTCCGCCAAACCCGCAACAGACCTGATTGTCCTGGAGCTCCACCAGTTCCACGTCGCGCACGGCGCGGAGCAGTTTCCGCGGCTCCGTCTCGATGCCCAACTCGCGCAGTAGGTGGCAGGAATCGTGATAGGCGACGCGGTGCGGAAACCGCGCGCCCACGTCCTCGACCTTCAGCACGTTGACGAGAAACTCCGAAAACTCGAACAAGCGGCTGCGCAGGTCCTCAACTTTCTTCAGGCGCCCCGGGTCGCCGGCAAAAAGCTCGGGATAAAACACCCGCATCATCGAAGTGCACGAACCCGACGGCGCCACGACGTAGTCCGCGTCGTCAAACAGGTCAAGGACACGTGCCGCCACCGCGCGCGCCTCGTCGCGAAAGCCGGTGTTGAAGGCGGGCTGGCCGCAACAGGTCTGCGCGGGATTGAAGGTGACCTCGACGCCCAGCCGCCGCAGCACGCGCACGGCGCATTCGCCGACTTGCGGGAAGAACTGGTCTCCCAGGCAGGTGATGAAGAGCGCGACGCGCGGTTTCAGTCCCGGACGGGCAGGGCTCATGCCACCTTCCCGTCCGGAAAGCGTTTGAGCACCTCGGGGTCGTAAAGGGGGATCACTACATCCGCCTCTTTGCGAATCAGTTCGTAGGCGGCAAGGCATTCCGGGAGGCTCTCCATGATTCCCAGGGGGTGATTGTTCTCGATGTTCCCGTACTTGAAGCAGCAGTCGGTCACGGCGACAGTGCCCTCGTTGGTCCCGATCAAGTAGACCATCGACGAGCGATGATGCGCGCCCACCCAGACGGCCTTGATTCCGGGGAGGATTTCCTCTTCGTCCTCGAGGAGATGCAGTCTCTCCGGAGCTTCGATAGTCAGGTAGGTCAACACGGCGTCGGGGATGCGCAGCTTGCGCGGCACGTGCATTTCGTAGGGCGGGGCGTGAAAGTCCTCGATCCAGCCGCGGCGCGAGATGCAAACGCGAGCCTTGTGAAAGATTGGGATGTTACCCACGGCGTAAGCCTGGAGCGGCGTAATCAGAACGAAATCCACGTCTGCTGGAGTGATGTCGTGCCGGCCGAGCTGCATCTCCGGGGATTCGTCGTTTTGGCGCACCAAGGCGCCGCGCGGGCCGAATGCCGCCGTCCAGCGCGCGTTGAGTGGTGTGAGGTCTGCCGGCGGGCCGGTGTTAACAATCACCACTTTCCCGCCACCGCGGATCAGCACCAAGTGGAAGTAGAGTTCTTCCCAGGCGTCCCAGCGGTCCATCCAGTAGACCTCCGGGCCGCGCACCTGGCACTGTCCCATCTTCAGGACGTCCACAGAGTAGGTCATGGCGTTCAATCCGAAGGGACACGCTACTGAAAATCCGGAGGCAGGTCAAGCCATCTCAGAATTGATTCATTGAGCCATTGATTCATTGGGCCATTGAAGAACGCCAAGGCCCCGAGCTGCTTCCGTCAATGACTCATGGGCGCTATGACTCGACCAGGGAATTCGAGATTGGATCGCTAAACGAGGAAAGATGGGGCTGCGATGAGTGGCGGTCGAGCCGGTGGTCTTGCGGCTTGATAATTCATCGTTCATCGTTCATCATTCATCGTTCTCTATGAGCCTGCTGCAACGAATCCAAAAGCTCTTCCGACTCTTCCTTCTCTTTACCATTCTTGTGGCGGTGGCGCTGATCAGCGCGGTCACCACCATCCGGTTTACCATCCACGGCCGGCAGCAGACGATGCCCAACCTCGGCGGCCAGGCGCTGGACGCGGCGCAAAGCACTGTCAGCGGGCTCGACCTGGAACTCAAAGTGGAGGACAAGCTCTTCAACGCGAAGATCCCCGCGAACCAGATCGTCTCCCAGCAGCCCCTGCCGGGGACGCCCATCAAGGCAGGGCAACTCGTTCACGTCATCGTCAGCCTGGGCCCGCCCCGCGTGGTGGTGCCGAATGTGGTCGGCTCCAGCCTGCGTGCCGCTCAGATCACCGCCATCCAACGAGGCCTGACGGTCGGGAGCGTAACCGCGCTCCCCCTGCCGGGCGCCGAGCCCGACCAGGTTCTAGCCCAGGACCCGCCTCCCGCCAGCCCCGACGTCCACACGCCGGTGATGAATCTCCTGATTACGTCTCCGGAGCCGCCCCCTGCATATCTCTGCCCCAACTTCGTTGGCCAGCCGCTCGCCGCAGTCCGCCGCGACCTGCAAAAAGCCGGGCTCAAAGTCGGCGAATCGGTTCCCGTGGTAACAGATTCCGTACCCAAAGGGATTGTCCTCACTCAAACGCCGCCGGCGGGAAGCAAAGTCGGACCTGAGACCGTCTTCAGCTTCCAAGTTTCGGATTAGCCACCGATTGTGCGTCTTCGAATTGTGACCAATTGTCATCCTGCTCTCGCTTTGTTCAGGAGAAGCGTCTCTATTCCATGAGATCCCACACCCCTCCCGTCCCGTTCTTGGCGGACATAATGTCAAATCACCATTGTTGAAGGGTTCTACTTTCCGGCATCAGAACTGCAACACTCTGTCTGCTGTACCGGAAAGTCGGTTGGTTTGTCATGAACCGGCAGCCCTCATGAACTCATATGCGCGGAATGCCCCAGCCCAGAGCCCCAATCGAATCCAGCGCGAATCAGACAGAAAGTCATCTTCCTTGGAGACTGTCCGCTCCCGCTGATAAGGCAGGGCACCTTCGGCGATCAACCGTGACCCTCCTCGGAGTCGTCCTTCTGGGGGTGGTTGTCTCAGCGCGGGGGGCGGAGGAATGCCTGACCTGCCATATCCCGGGTGGCGGCCTAACCAATTCCAAAGGCAAAGACATCGCAGTCAACAGTGACGTCATCAAGAAGAGCGTGCACGGCACCCTGGGGTGCATTGATTGCCACGCCGGCGCGGCGAAGGAAGGTCACAACGCCAAGACGGCGTCGGCTTCTTGTCTGACATGCCATCCGGACGCATCAACGGATCTCTCGAGGAGCGCCCACATTGCGCTGGGCAAGCCGGAAAGTTCTGCAACCTGTATCAGTTGTCACGGCGATCACAACGTGGTGCGCCCCCGAGACCGCGGCACGCAGCTTTGCGCCAAATGTCACGAGTCGGAAGTGAAGCAATTTGCGGCGAGCGTGCACGGACGCGAGCGCCGGCGCGGCAACGGCGACGCGCCCAAATGCAACGACTGCCATGGCGCGGCCCACAAGACGCTCGCGGCAAGCGACGCCAGTTCCACGATCAGCAAAACCAGGCTGCCCGAGACCTGTGGCCGCTGCCATTCGAACCCGGAATTCGCGCACAAGTACATCTTTGTGATCGCCAAGCCCGTCGAAGCTTATCAAGCAAGCGTGCACGGCAAGGCGGTCCGAGAAGGCAAGATGAACGCCGCCTCCTGCAACGATTGCCATGGCGTGCATGACATCCTGCCGGCTCGCGACCAGCGTTCTGCAATCGCCAAAGCGCGGGTTGCTTCGACCTGCGCCAAGTGCCACGAGCCGGTCTTCAACGTGTACAAGGAGAGCATTCACGGGCGCGCCGTGGCGGCGGGAGTTCGAGGGTCTCCGACCTGCACCGACTGCCACGGCGAGCACCAGATTCTCGGGCCGGGCGACCCCGGCTCTCCGGTGGCGGCGTCAAACGTTTCGCGCGTGACTTGCTCGCACTGCCATGCCGATACGCGTCTGACGGCGCGGCTGGATCTGCCGGCGGGCCGCGTGGCGAGCTACGAAAGCAGCTTCCACGGCCTGGCCGCCAAGTCCGGTTCGAAAACCGTGGCCAACTGCGCGAGCTGCCACGGCGTCCACAACATTCTGCCCTCGAGCGATCCCCGCTCGACCATCGCCAAGGCGAATCTGCCCAAAACTTGTGGCCAGTGCCACCCCGACGCGGGAACAAAATTCGCCATCGGCTCGATTCACGTTGTGCCCACCTCCGGAGAGGGCAACCAAGTTCTTTATTACGTCCGCCTGTTTTATCTCTTCACGATTCCGACCGTTCTCGGTTTCATGTTCCTGCACAATCTGCTCGACTGGTGGCGGAAGGCGCGGCGCAAGCTGGCGGACTACCGCTCGTCACACCTCGTGCTGCGCCTCAACTTCAGCGAGCGGATTCAGCATCTGCTGCTACTGGCAAGTTTCCTAACGCTGGTCGTGACCGGCTTCGCGCTCAAATTCCCCGAGAGCTTCTGGGCCGCGCCCATCGTGCAATGGGAGGGAGATTACCCTGTCCGCGGATTGGTGCACCGCATCGCCGGCGTGGTGCTGATCGGCGCATCCATCTATCACGCGCTTTATCTGCTCTTCTGGAAGAGCGGGCGCCGCTGGGTGCGTGAGATGCTGCCGCGCGTCCGCGACGTCCGCGACGCGGTGCAATACGTTGGCTACAACCTGGGCTATCGCCGCCAAATGCCCAGCTTCACCAAGTTCAACTACGCGGAGAAGGCTGAATATTGGGCGCTCGTCTGGGGCACCATCGTGATGGCCCTAACCGGCATCCTCCTCTGGGCGCACAATTCCGTGCTCAAGTATCTCTCGACTTCGTGGATCGATGTCTCGACCGCCATCCACTACTACGAAGCCATCCTCGCCACCGCTGCCATCGTTATCTGGCACTTCTACGCCGTCATCTTCGACCCCGATGTTTACCCGTTGAAATGGACTTTCTTCACCGGCCGCGCCCCCGAACACGAAGTGCGGGAAGAAGAACCTGAGACTTCAGTTGCCTCTGCCGCTCAGCCCGAGCCTGGCCCCACCGCCGTGCCCGAGCCCGCCACCGAGCACAAAGAAGCGTAGCGGCGTCGATGCGTCCCCGCGCCTGATCCCATTGCCCGAATTCCGTGATAGCTCGTTCTCTCCGAAGTTGTGCAATAGGAAGGGGCCCGGGGATGGTATCTAGCCTACCGACTGGTCGGTAGTGAGCAAAGGTGAGCCATTCAAGGACGCGTGAGGGCCGCGTGACTACCCCTTCGCCCCCTCCTCAGCAAGGAGGGGAATTCGTCCCCATCCTCCCCTCCTAGTTTAGGAGGGGGTAGGGGGTGGTCATCTTCACCGAACGCTCCGAAAAAAGCGCCACGTATGC
>CAZTHM010000159.1:0-8188 GCA_964613505.1 uncultured Acidobacteriota bacterium
CCGGCCCAGTAGTCGAGCGTGTTTTCGCCGTCTTTAACGGCTTTGTAAATGGGTTCGAGTTCCTCGGCCTTGCCGAGGCCGTACTTCTCGCCCGTCAGCTTGCTGAGCCACCCGCAATAGGCCTGCGCGCTGGCGTACGCGATGCCGTTCGCGGGAAAATTCTCCGTGCCTGCCTCGACTCTGTAGCCCGGATCGAAGGCGGCGTATTGCGCGCGCGTCACTTCGAAGCGCCCGATCGCATGCCCTTCGTACTTGATGACTTCCGGGACCAGAGTGCTTTTTACGGCGAGGCCGTACTTCAATCCCACTTTCTTGGCCCTCTGGCGTTTCAATTCGGTCGCCAAGGGCGAATCGTCTTTCAGCGCCTCGTTTTTATCCGACGCCGGCTTGAAGAGATACTTGTCGAACCAGGCCAGTTCTTCTTCCACTTTGCGCCGGCGGTGGGAAATCTTCTTCAGCCCGTGCGGCTCGCCGGGGAAGACGATGAAGCGCACGTCGGGCTGGCCGAGCTGCTGCAGCGTGCGGAAGTGCATCCAGGCTTGCGCGTGGCCCACGGCGCGGTCTTCGGTGCCGGAAAAGACAATCGTGGGTGTGCGCACCTTTTTGAACTCGTACATCGGCGACTTGCGAATGTAGAGTTGCGGGTCGTCGTAGGGCGCCGCGCCGAAGTAGTAATTGTCGAACGCCGCGCCGAAGGTCGTGTAGGCCCAGTCGCTGACCTGTTCGACGTCACCCGCTCCGGCCGCTGCCACTTTGTAGCGCGTAGTCGCGACGGTCAGGGCGATGGTGAGGATCGCGCCGTTCGACCAGCCCAGCGTCGAAAGGCGCTCGGGGTCAACCAACCCGCGCGCAATCAGATAATCCACGCCCTTCTCGATGTCGGGGACCTCCAGGTCGTAATACTTTCCATTGCCGATCGACTCGGCAAACTTCAGGCCGTAATTCGAGCTGCCGTGGTAATTCGGCCGCAGCACGAACGCGCCGCGCTGGGTGTAGAGATTCATCGGGTAGGCGTAATTGTCGTCCCAGGAATCGAAATCCGCGCCCAGCGGCCCGCCGTGAATCATCAGCACCAGCGGATACTTTTTTCCGGCCTGGTAGTTCTGCGGATAAAAGAGGATGCCTTCCACCTCTTCTTCGAGCGCGCCTTTCCAGCGTACGACTTCGGTGCGCGCCGCGACCTTCTTCTGGAATTTGGGATTGAGGTCGGTGAGCTGGGCGCGGCCGGAAAGCGTCGCGCCTTCGAGCGAGGCGCGGTACCACTGTTCTGGACGGCTGGCGCTGCTCGATGGATAGACGAGCGTTTTCCCGTCCTTGCCCAATTCGACGGCAAAGATGTTGTTAATGTCTTCTCCTTCGATCCAGGCACGGCTCCAGCCTTCGCCCACGCGCGTATAGCGGGCGACCTTGTAGCGCACGCCGGCGGCCAGCAAGGCGATGAAGCCGTCGGAAGTCGCGGCGCACGAGGCGGGCGAATCCGACGCGAGATCGTTTTCCCGGTCGAGGTCGACCTTCGCCGCTTTGTCGGCGCCGATATCGTAATAGTAGAGGCGGTTCGCCGTCGCCATCAGATACACGGGATCGGTCGAATACGGCGCCACGGAGTAAAAGCCGCTGCTCTCGGGCGTCCAGTGGATCTCGATGGGCACGACGCCGCCCGCCGGGAGCACGCGCTTGCCCTTGCCGGTTTCGAGATCGTAGAGGAAAGTCGCCGGCCTGACCTTCTGGTCAAACTCGAAGCTCAAACTTTGCTGGTGAATCGTCACGGCGTGCTTGCCGTCGGGAGAGACCGTGACGCTGTCGATCCAGTCGTCGTTGGTGGTGAATCGCGTGACCTCGCCGGTCTTGGCGTTGACCTTGAAGAGGCGCACCGGCGGCGTATGCGGCAAGTCCTCGACGGCGACCGAGTCGTCCTTCTTTTCCTTCAGGCCGCGCTCGTAGAGCGTCAAGTCTTCTTCCGCGGCCATCAGGATGTTTTCGCCGTCAATCCAGTCGAAGCTTTTGACGTTGCGCTCCAGGCGCGTCAGCGGCCAGGGCTCGCCGCCCCGCGGGTTGATGAGCCAGATTTGCGTTTTGGGCGGCTCTTTGGAAGCTTCGTCTTCATCTTTCCCCGGTTTCTTGGGCAGCGCGCGCTCGCTCAGAAATGCGAGCAGTTTGCCGTCGCGCGACCAGCGCGGCCCGGTGTCTTTGTTGGGCCCGCGCGTAAGCTGGATTTCCTGCTTCTCCACGAGACTTGACAGAAAGAGGTTCGACACCATCTCGTCTTTGTCGGCGTCGGGAAGATGCTTGACCCAGACCACCCACTTGCTGTCAGGCGAGATGCGGAATTGCTCGGCCCGCTCCGGCGCGCTGACGTCTTCGACGGTCCATTGCGTCTCCTTGGCGGACGCACTGGCAGATGACGCACCCGTTTCCGCCGCCGGCGTCGGCCTGTCGCCAGCGGGCATCGCCGCCGTCTGCGCCGTCGCCGGGCGCGTGCATGCCAGCGGGGCGAGCAGCGCCGCCACAACGATGATGCCCTGGAGTTGCCCCTGCATCCCATCCTCCCCGGATTTGAAGCCGGAAGATTGTACCTCAAATGCTGACCCGGACTTCGCGCGTTTCAGGGCGCAATGCGCACCCTGCCGCGTAGCGGCCTTTGGAGTGCGGCGCAACAAAAAACCCAGGATAACCAAGGGGAGTCATCCTGACGTTATGAAAGGGAGGCGGCTACAAACTGATCGCAGAATTCCGAGAGCGGTATGTAATAGCCAGTGCGTGTACAATCTCGGGCGACATGAGAACCTATAAGATTGCATTGATCCCCGGAGACGGCATCGGGAAGGAAGTGATTCCGGCGGGGGTGAAGGTGCTGGAAGCCGCGGCGAGGGCGAGTGCCGGCCTCACGAGTGCATCGGAACAGGTTCCGCCCGGCGCTACAAGGGGCGCGGGGGAAGCCTTCGCGCTCAGCTTCGAGCCGTTCGATTGGGGCTGCGAGTATTACCTGGGCACGGGGCGGATGATGCCGGAGGACGGCCTCAAGCAGTTGCGGCCGTTTGACGCGATTTATCTCGGCGCGATCGGGCATCCCACCGTGCCCGACCACATCTCGCTGCGCGAGCTGCTGCTCAAGATCCGCTTTGGGTTCGACCTCTACGTGAACCTGCGCCCGGTCGAAATCCTGCCCGGGCTCGAGACGCCCCTGCGCGGGCGGAGCGCAGCCGACATCAACATGCTCTTCATCCGCGAGAATACCGAGGGCGAATACTGCGGCCTGGGCGGGCGCTTCAAGCGCGGCACGGCGGAGGAGGTCGCAATCCAGCATTCGGTCTTCACGCGGCGCGGGACGGAGCGCATCCTCCGCTACGCCTTCGAGCAGGCGCGCCGGCGGCCGCGCCGGCGCCTCGCCAGCGCCACCAAATCCAACGCCATGCAATACACCATGGTGCTCTGGGATGAAGTCTTGCGGGTGGTCGCGAAGGATTATCCCGACGTGACGGTCTCGAACTACCACGTCGACGCGCTGGCGGCGCGGATGATTACTCACCCGGAGAGCCTGGACGTGGTGGTCGGGTCGAACCTCTTCGCCGATATCCTGACCGACATCGGTGGAGCCTTGCAGGGTAGTCTCGGGCTGGCCGTGAGCGCCAACCTCAATCCCACCGGGCGGCTGGGCCCGCCCATGTTCGAGCCTGTGCACGGCAGCGCGCCGGATATCGAAGGGCGCGGCATCGCCAACCCCATCGCCGCCATCTGGAGCGCCGCGCTGATGATGGAACACCTCGGTGAGCCGGCCACTGCGGCGCGCATCATGGGCGCTCTGCGCGCCGTCACCGGCGAGGGCCGCGTGCGCACTCCCGACCTGGGAGGAAAGCATTCGACGGACGAGTTTGCCGGGGCAGTGGTTGAGGCGCTCGCGTAGGTTGCCCTCACCCGTCCGCCGACCGACCCAGACAACCCCCGATCGCCCGTCGAGATTAACCGTCTGCATGCAGACGGTTAATCTCGACCCTCTCCTCCACCGTCAGTTGTCCATATTGTTTGCCCATCGCAACACCTCTTATACAAGGTGTTGCACTTGCAGCGTGAACTTAGCGAATCGTCCCATCCAGAAGCACTTTCAACGTGCTCGCCGACAGTACCATGCCAATGGCCGGCGGGGGAGGCGTGACTGACCTACGACCGCCACAGGAGCTGGTGACAAGAATTGGGAGGACGGCGACAATCAGGACAATCAAATATCGAGCACGCATAACCGGACTCCCAAATCTACAGGCCACACAGCCGCAGCCTACTCCCGAAGCTCCGCGCGAGGCAACAGACAGAAGGTCAGTCCCGAAGTGAGGCCATGAATAGAGGGCGCGATGAGTTTTGCGAACTCCAAAAAGGGTCAGAAGCGTGAGCGAAAGTCGAAGAGTTGAGAGAGGGGAAGTTCCCAGCCGGGGAACTGCGTCGAGGTCAACACTTGCTCTCCTGCCAGCGTGGAATCAACCAGGTATTTCTTGCCTTGCATCTTCAGGATTTCGACCGTCCTGGCTTGCGGGTCAATGAGCCAGACCTCGGGAACGCCTGCGTCCGCATAGATAGGCAGCTTTGTGGCGCGGTCATGGGCGGCAGTAGAGATGGAAAGAATCTCAACAACCAGATCGGGGGCCCCGGCAATGAAGTTCTCTTGAATGATTCCGGCACGCGCATTGGATACGAAGATAAGATCCGGCTGGAGGGCAGTCTCTTTGCTCAACCGCACGTCTATCGGCGCATAGGCGATGCGCCCCAGTTGTTTCTTCCTTACATATGTGCCGAGGCTGTTCGAAAGATTTTCCGAAGCTAGCTGGTGCCAGGTGTTCGGTGCTGGAGTCAAGTGCACCTCCCCGCAGATCAACTCGTAGTGCTTGCCGTCGTCGGGAAGCTGGCGGAACTCTTCGTAAGTCAGCTTGGGAATGACCTCGGCGCCCATGGGGGAATTATACCTCTCGCGGCCGGTAGGTTTCCATCGGTTCCAGGAAATCGCAATGTGGCAGTTTGGCGTAGGGGCGGCTTTAGGCCGTCCGTCGTCGGACGGACGAGGTAAACGCGTCGCTACGATGTCAAACTCTAAGCGCCCACCCTTTTTAGAAGCGCTTGTAGATTGGAGGCGAGAATCTTGCGCTTCTGCTCTTCCGTGAGGAAGGCGTTTTCGATCCGTCCCAGCACGGTCGCCGGGCAGTTGATGGAAAAGTCTGAGCCGAACAGCACGCGGTCGTCGCCGATGGATTTTACCGCGTATTCGAGCATGCCGACGCGGTCGTGGCCCCAGCCTGACGTGTCGAGGTAGCAGTTGGGGTGTTTCGCCACCGCGTCGATGCGCTTGAAGATGTGTTCATACTCATGCCCGTCACCGAAGTGCGGGAACACAATCGTCGCCTGGGGAAACTTTTGGATGATGTATTCCATTTCTTCCAGGTCCGTGTGGACATCAAGCACCATGTTCAGTTTCACGACTTGCTCGACCAGCATTTCGAATTCCTTGATGGTGTACTCGAACGGCGCCATGTAGTTGCAGAGCTCGCCCACCCAGACAAAGCCGAGCTGCTTGTGGCAGTCCTCGATTTCCCGCAGCGATTCGTCGATGAACAAGGGATTCACGACGCAGGCGCCGAGGAAGCGGCCCTTGTACTTCTCCACGTAGCGGGCCACTTCGCGGTTGCCGGCGATGAACTCGGCGGCTGCCTTCGCTTCCTGGCAGCGCACCGAGTTGATGATGCCGCGCTCGACGCCGGTGCGGTCGAGATAGCGGACGAATTCCTCGAACGACTTGGTCACTGGATGCCACTGCCACACGTTGCCGCTTTCGCTCGGGCAATGCAGGTGGGCGTCGAAAACCTTGCGGGGCCCCAGGCGCATGGCCTTTTCTTCTGGCCTCGGCGGCGTTGCGGGCTTGGTCTGCGCGGCAGCCAACGTGGCGTTTGCCGGGGAGTGGTCGTGCGGGTGATCGTGCCGGCCGGCAGCGGACGCCAAGGCGGGCAATCCCAGAAAGACAAAACTCTTCCTGAGGAACTGCCGGCGCGGAGGGTGATGAATGTGGCTCATAGCGTTTCTCCTTGTCGCAAGCTCTCGCGAGGCTAACACGGAGCCCTGGCGCGGGCAATGACTCGGAGATTAATTCATGACAATCGGGCGATTGACAAACGCTGGTGTGAGCCGATAGTGTTACTGCCCCTATGAAGATCCTGGTGATCGGTTCCGGCGGACGCGAGCACGCCCTCACGTGGAAGCTGCGCGAGAGCCCGCAGATGGAGGAGATCTACTGCGCGCCGGGAAACGCCGGCATCGCGCCGGAGGCCGAGTGCATTCCGGTGGACGTGTCTCGACCGCTGGAAGTGCTGGCGCTCGCCCAGCAGCTCAAAGCGGACCTCACGGTGATTGGCCCCGAAGCTCCGCTGGTGGCCGGGATTGTGGATGAGTTTGAGAGAGCAGGTCTGTGGGCCGTGGGACCCTCGAAGGCCGCGTCTCGCCTGGAAGCCAGCAAAATCTTCTCCAAGCAGTTCATGCTGCGGCACAGCATTCCCACGGCCAGATTTGTCGTGGCGGAGAAGTTCGAGGACGCCATCAAAAGTCTTGCCGGATTCGGATTCCCTGTGGTGGTGAAAGCCGACGGGCTGGCAGCGGGCAAGGGTGTGGTCGTGGCCCGCCGCCGCGAGGATGCCGAAGCGGCGCTGGTCGAGTTTATGACTCTCAAAACTCTCGGCCCCGCCGGCGAGCGGGTCGTCATCGAAGAGTGCCTGACCGGCGAGGAGATGTCGTTCATCGTCCTGACCGACGGCCACGGCATCTTGCCGCTGGTTCCGACGCAGGACCACAAGGCGGTCTTCGATAACGATCAGGGGCCGAACACCGGAGGCATGGGCGCCTACAGCGCCGATTCAATTCTCGATGAGCCCACGCGCGATTACATCCAGCGCACGATAGTCTCGCCGACGCTGGCGGGGATGGCCAGCGAAGGCTGTCCATTTCGCGGCTTCCTCTACGTCGGGCTGATGATGACTTCCGAAGGTCCGAAAGTTCTCGAATACAACGTCCGCCTGGGCGATCCGGAAGCGCAGCCCATCCTGATGCGCTTGCGCTCCGACATTGTCGAGCTGTTCAAGGGCGTCCGCGAAGGCCAGCTCGCAGCGCGGGAAGCGCGCTGGAGCCCGAGCCCGTCGGTCTGCGTGGTGCTCGCCTCGAAGGGGTACCCGGGGAAGCCGGAGCTGGGGAAAGTCATCACGGGCCTCGAGGCCGCCGAAGCTCAGGGAGGCGTCAAGGTGTTTCACGCCGGCACGCGGGTGCAGGATCTCCAGTTGCTCACCTCGGGCGGGAGAGTGCTGGGAGTTACAGCGACCGCCGCCGACCTGCCCGCGGCCATCGAGCAGGCTTACGCGGCGGTGGGAAAGATCCAGTTCGAGGGTATGCACTATCGCCGGGACATTGGCGCCAAGGGAATTCGAAAGCTCGGAAGAACTCCTGGACGCAACAGCCCGGCAAAACGGCCGGTGCCTGAGTCGCCCAAATTGTAGCGGGCGGTTCGCCGGACTCACACGCCACGCGGAGGAGTAGAGAGATGAGCGCGAAATCGCGGCCGGTGGTGGGCATCGTGATGGGCAGCGACTCGGACCTCGCCGTGATGACGGAGACGGCGCAAACGCTCAAGAAGTTCGGTGTGCCGTTCGAGATCGAGATCTCCTCGGCGCACCGGTCGCCCGCGCGCACCACGAAATACGCGCGCACCGCTATCGAGCGCGGCCTGAAGGTCATCATCGTCGCGGCGGGCGGCGCCGCGCACCTGGGCGGGGTGATCGCGGCGGAGACGACGTTGCCCGTCATCGGCGTGCCCATCCCGAGCACGACGCTCGCGGGGCTCGATTCACTGCTCTCGATGGTGCAGATGCCGGGCGGCGTGCCCGTGGCGTGTGTGTCCATCGGCAAGCCCGGCGCGGTCAACGCCGCCATCTTCGCCGTCGAGATCCTCGCCATCTCCGACGCGACGCTCGCCAAGAAACTGGCCGAGCATAAAGAAGAACTCGCCCGCTCCGTGGCGGAGAAATCCGCCCAGGTCAAGCGCGAGTTCCATGCCTAGTGCCCGGTTCAAGAAACAGTTGCCGATCTTCGCCCCCCCACCTGCTAAATCAAAAAACGGGGTGGGACACTTTGTCTCTTGACTTTTGCTGTCAACTATGCTAGGATAGTAGCC
>CAZTHM010000160.1:0-8170 GCA_964613505.1 uncultured Acidobacteriota bacterium
CGGCCAAGCACCTCCTGCGCAGCGGCGCCAGCACAATCTTCGTCAGCAACCGGACCTTCGAACGGGCCGTCGAACTCGCCACCGCGTTCCACGGAACCGCCATTCATTTCGACCAGCTCCTGGAGTACGTCGCCAAAGCCGACATCGTCATCAGCTCGACGGGTGCGCCCCACTTTGTCGTGGAGAAAGGGCACGTCGAGCGGATGCTCGCGGCGCGCAAGAACCGCCCCATGTTTTTCGTCGATATCGCGGTGCCCCGGGACATCGATCCGGCGGTGAACCAGATCGATAACGCCTATGTGTATGACATCGATGACCTCGAGCAGGTCGTGGACGCCAACAAGAAGCAGCGCGAGCGCGAGGCGGTTTGGGCGGAAGAGATCGTCCGGCAGGAAGTCGACAAGACGATTCGCCGCCTGGCGTCGCACGAGCTCGCGCCCACCATCGTCGCGCTCGAGGATCGCCTGAATCGCATTCGCGAGGATGAACTGGAGCGCCATCGCGCCCGGCTCAGCAACCTGACTCCCGAGCAGCGCGCGGCGCTCGAGGCACTGACCCGCGGAATCGTGAATAAGATCCTGCACGGGCCGATTACGGAGCTCAAGAGTGGTGCCGGCCGCCCCGAACAGGGAACCCTGGTGCAGTTGGTGCGTAAAATGTTCGGGGTGGGAGAGTAAGAAAAGTGACGAGTGATGAGTGACGAGCGGGAGATAAGGAGCCAGCCAGCTTGTCCGTGTTCATTGGCATGTCACTCGCCACTTGTCACTCGTCACTTGTCACTGAGTCTATGAAGATCATCATCGGGTCGCGCGGCAGTCAACTCGCTCTCTGGCAAGCGAACTGGGTGAAGGAGCAGCTCACCGCGGCGGGGCATGAAATAGAAATCCGCGTCATCAAGACCACCGGCGACAAGATGCAGAATATCCCGCTCACCGGGTCGGGGACAAAGGGCCTGTTCATCAAGGAAATCGAAGAGGCGCTCCTCGATGGCTCAGTGGACATCGCCGTCCACAGCTTGAAGGATATGCCGACTGATCAGCCTGCGGGTCTCCTGGTGGCAGCCGTGCCGGCGCGCGAAGATGCCCGCGATGTCCTGATTTCCTCGAGCGGCAAGCGATTTAGAGACCTTCCGGCAGGAACCCGTCTTGGGACGAGCAGCTTGCGCCGGCAGTCGCAATTGCGCATGCTGCGCGCCGACCTGGAACTTGTTCCCCTGCGCGGCAACCTCGACACGCGGCTCAAGAAACTCGATCGTGGGGATTGCGGCGCGATTGTTCTCGCCGCCGCCGGCCTCCATCGCCTGGGCTGGCGCGAGCGCATCACTCAGTATTTCGAGACTCACGATGTCTGTCCGGCCGTGGGCCAGGGAGCGCTGGCAATCGAAGCACGCGCCGGTGACGAGGGCGTCGAACCGGCCATCCAGCCGCTCGACCACGCGCCAACGCACTTCGCGGTGCGCGCCGAGCGGGCAATGCTCCGTCACCTGGGGGGAGGATGCCAGGTGCCGATCGCCGCACACGCGGTCGCAGAGAACGCCGGCCTCCATTTGACGGGCGTGGTGGCAAGCCTCGACGGGAAGACGGTGATTCGCGCCGCGGCGACAGGCGCCTTGGACGAACCCGAAGCGCTGGGCGCGACTGTAGCCAACGCACTCCTGAAGCAAGGCGCGAAAGCGATTCTCGATTCGATCAAGCAGTAGCGCCGCTCCCTCTCCGAGCGGGACGGGCGCTCCGCAAGCAACACGTGGCTTCGATGCCAGGAAAAGTCTATCTCATCGGCGCGGGTCCGGGCGATCCGGGACTGCTCACCCTCAAAGGGCGGGCGATTCTCGAGCGCGCCGACTGCGTGATTTACGATTTCCTGGCGGCCGAAGAATTGTTGCGCTTCTGCCGCCCCGATGCGGAAAGAATCTTCGTCGGCAAACGCGGCGGAGGGCCGCGGAAACCGCAGCCTGAAATCAACCAGCTCCTCATCGCCAAGGCGCGGGAAGTGGGAACCGTGGCCAGACTGAAGGGAGGCGACCCGTTTGTCTTCGGGCGCGGCGGCGAGGAAGCGCTGGCCCTCGTCACGGCGGGGATTCCCTTCGAGGTCGTGCCCGGCGTGACTTCGGGCGTCGCTGCGCCCGCCTATGCGGGAATCCCGGTCACCGATCGCGACCTGGCGTCCTCGGTCACGTTTCTGGCTGGGCACGAAGATCCTTCCAAGGAGGAATCGGAGATTGACTGGCAAGCCGCGGCGATAAGCTCCGGCACGCTGGTCTTTTTCATGGGCACGCGAAACCTCGCGGCCATCGCCTCGCGCCTCGTGGCCCGCGGACGCCCGCCGGAAACTCCCGCCGCCGTCATCCACTGGGGAACGCGCCCTGGCCAGAAGGTCGTGACCGGAACGCTCGCTGACATCGCGCCGCGCGCCGCGAGTCTCCAGCCTCCGACGGTTATCGTCGTCGGTGACGTGGTGAAGTTGCGCGATCAGCTCAACTGGTTTGAGCGATTGCCACTCTTCGGCAAGCGCATCGCCACCACCCGCACCCGCGAACAAGCCGGAACCTTGCGGGAAATGCTCGCGGAATTAGGCGCCCAGGTTTTCGAAATTCCCACCATTGAGATTCGCGACCCGGCCTCGTGGGAATCGCTGGACGACGCGATCAGGCGATTGCCGGAGTTTCAGTATTTGTTAGTGACCTCGGTAAATGGCGTTCGAAGTTTTCTTTCCCGGCACAGCGCCTCCGGAAGAGACGTTCGCGACCTGAAAGGTTTGACCATCGGCGCCATCGGCCCGGCCACCGCCGCCGAGTTTGCCCGGACAGGAGTGAAGGTCGATTTCATTCCCACGGAATATCGGGCGGAAGGATTGCTCGAATCGCTCGCCCGCCAAGACCTGCGCGGCAAGGCCTTCCTGATTCCGCGCGCCAAAGTGGCACGCGACCTCGTCCCCCGCGCCCTCGAGGAGCGCGGCGCGCGCGTCGAAGTCGTCGAAGCCTACGAAACCGTGACGCCGGAATTCCCCGCGGGGGAACTCAACCGCCTCCTCACGCCTCCGCCCGACGCGATCACGTTCACCAGCTCCTCGACGGCCGCAAACTTTGCCAAGCTGCTCCCCGGCCGCTCGCTTCAAGAGGTCCTGCGAGGCACGGCCATCGCCTCCATCGGACCGATCACCTCCGCGACCGTCCGAAAGCTCGGCTTGGAAGTAACCATCGAGGCCTCCGAATCCACGATTCCAGGCTTAGTCCAAGCGTTGAGAGATTTCTTCGCGAGCCGGTAGGGTCACTCCAGCTCCGAGCGGGGCCGGCAGACTGCCGCGCTGAAGGTCGGCGCTACAGGTTCAGCAATTCGCGCAGGCGTTTGGTTTGCGCGCGGCTGACGGGAATTTCGGTTTGCTTGCGGTCATCCATCTTCAGTTGGTAAGAACTCTTGAACCAGGGAACCACTTCCCGAATGCGATTGATGTTAATGAGGTAGGAGCGGTGAACTCGCCAAAAGGTGTTGGGATCGAGATTGCTCTGCAATTCTTCCACGGTGCGAAAATTGGACTGCCCCTCCATTTCGCGAGTCACAATCGTGATGACGCCGTCCTCGATACTGGCGTAGATGATTTCATCGGAATCGACGAGCACAAGCCGCCCTCCGCTTTTCACCAAGAGCCTGGATTTCGGCGGGGCGGGCCGTTCCCCCACCAACTGGACCAGGCGCTCCAGTTTTTCGTGAGCCGGCTCGACATTCTCCAGACTCCGCCGGACCTTCGCGATCGCCCTTTCAAGCCGCGGGCGCGCAATGGGCTTCAGCAAGTAATCGACGGCGTTGACCTCGAAGGCCTGGACGGCGTAGTGGTCGTACGCCGTGGCGAAAACGAATGACGGCAGCTTGGCCTTCTTCTCCAATAGTTTCTTGATGACCCCGAAGCCGTCCAGGCCCGGCATCTGAACGTCCAGAAAAACCAGGTGCGGGTTCAGTTCCCGAATCAAGCTCACGGCCTCCACCCCATTCTTCCCCTGGCCGACAATTTCCACGTCGGGAAGGCCCTTGAGCAGAAAGGCCAGCTCGTCGCGGGCAGGCTGCTCATCGTCAACTATAAGTGCGGCAATCTTCATTCGTTCGAACTCCCCTCGGTCGGTTCCGGCTTGAATCCAAGTGGGGAACCAACAGTATAGCAGCCGCTCCGGTTTGCCGGCACACAAAGCTGCAACGACAAGCTCCGCGGATTGTGCTAGGATTGCCGCCATTCGAAACACGGCGGGGAGATTCTCTCCGAGGTGTTTCAGGACTGCAGCCGGGCTCCCACGAGGTGATGTCATGAACAGGAGAGTAAGGTTCGTCCTCGTCATGGGGACAGCCGTTCTTGGCCTTTTCGCGCAACCGTCCCTCCGGGCGCAAGCGTGCCAGGACGAAGAGGCGATGGTCGCGGACTACAAGAAGACCATCAGCGATTTGGCAGCCTCCGTCAAAAAGGAAAGCCTGGAAGAATTTGAGAGGGCCTATCACCGAAAGAGCTGCCTCACCAAGCTGACCCTCTCCTTGGGTATCGTAGGCGGAGCCGCCGACTGCTTCAACAAAGCTGCCGAAGACCCCGCTACACCGAAAGACCAGGCGGCCGCGGACAAGGCGAAGAGCGACATCTATACAAAGCTCAAGGATAAGCTCGGCCGCTATCGCGATGCGTTGAAATCCACGGAGGCCGGCAAGGATGCAAAAGCTCTGATTGAGAAGATCGACCTTACGGGCTGACTCCAATTGAACCCTGAGCGCAACGTCCACTGCCCTCAGGCTCCAGGACCCGGTCGTGCGGCCTCATGGTATTCTGCTGCCGTTTGCAGGGGCGCAGTAGTTTCATTTCAAGAGGGACATCCGGGTGGCCGCGCGTTTCCGCATCCTCCAAAGCAAAACGATCTACGACGGGAAAGTGGTCAAGCTCCGCGTTGACCGTGTGGTTGAGCCGGGCGGCGTGACTGCCCTTCGGGAAGTCGTTTGCCATGCGGGTTCGGTGGTGGTTTTGCCGCGTCTCGCCGACGGGCGTGTAATTCTGGTGCGTCAATTCCGCTATGCCGCAGGGCGTCATTTGTGGGAATTGGTGGCGGGTGGAATGGAGCCCGGTGAGAGCCCGGGCCAGGCAGCGCGCCGGGAACTGATTGAAGAAACCGGCTATCGCGCCCGCACGCTCAAGCCGCTCTTTGATTTCTTTCCCAGCCCAGGGATCCTCAATGAGAGGATGTTTCTGGTCGAAGCAAGTGGGCTGACGCGGGGGAAGTCCGAACCTGAATCCGACGAGCGCCTCGAACTGGGGATCTTCACCACGGCGCAACTTCGCAAGATGCTTCGCGCCAAACAAATCAAAGACGCCAAGACGCTTGCAGGCCTTTCCTGGCTTCTCCTGTTTGCACGGCGGTAAACCTGACCGGCGTCAATGTCCCCATCTGGGGCAGTAATATTTCCTTGACAAGTCAAACTCTCTCATATATTTATCTTGCCGGGAGTTTGCACGGTGTTCGCATCGGGAAAGCGCAAGTGGAAAAGCTGCCGGGAATCCAGCAGGATTCTCGGCATTTTCTTTTCATAGCTGACCGGGAAACAGCGAATCTCAATGCCCATCAAGGAGGAACGCAAGTGGCAAGACTTCAAGGGAAAGTGAAATGGTTCAATAACGCCAAGGGTTACGGCTTCATCGGCCAGGATGGCGGAGCTGATGTCTTCGTTCATTACTCGGCCATTTCAGGTGAAGGCTTCAAGACCCTACAGGAGGGCGACACGGTCGAGTTTGAGGTCACTCAGGGCCAGAAGGGACCTCAAGCCGACAAAGTGACCAAGGTCGTCTAACGACAACCGCAGCACCCCAACCCGGGCCCAACCCCCTTGGTTGGGCCGTTTTGTGTTTGTCTCCCACGGGGGGAGGTGCTTTGTCTGTCCTGCGCCGGCGCAGGACAGAAAACAAGCGGCCTTGATTTCTCCGCCGCAAAGGGAGAGAATCGCTCAATCATTTACGGGCGCCAGCCGAGGCATCGTTGGGTTTCGCTCCTTCGACAAGGGCCTTGCCGTCTCGGTGCGCTGGAAGGTCCGGCGGCCCATCTGAGGAGGGAGAAATGATGAAGGTTTTCATCGTCGCCCTGTCCGTTGCCCTGTTAGCTCCACTGGTTTGCTCTGCTGATACGCTTCCTTCGGGCAGCGCCCTAATCCACCGTGCCGCGCCGTTCAAGCCCTACACACCACAAGCATCCTCCCAGGCGACAGTGACCATCCCCGCCCAAACCGAGGCAGCGGTCCGGTTGCTTTCCGGCATTCACACCCAGGTCAGCCACGTCGGCGATCCGATAACCGCCCGGCTGCTTCAGCCGGTGTTGATTGATGGTCGAGTCGCTCTTCCCACCGGGAGTCTGATTGAAGGACGAATCACTCGCATCCGTACCGCAGGGCGCATGCGCCGGCCGGCGGAACTGGCGCTGCGATTCGACCGGATTACGCTGCCGGACGGGCAAGACCAGCCGATCCTCGCCGGCCTCTCTGCACTCGACAGTCCTTCACTGCTGAAGGCGCGCGTTGATTCCGAGGGTCACTTGAAAGGAACGAAGGGGTTCTCCTGGAAAGGGATCGCAGTCGGCCTAATCGGCTTCGGGGGCGCGGCCACGCTGCACGCACAATTGGCCGGCGCTGCGGCGTTGGGCACCTCGCTGCCTCTGGGCGGGGGCGCCATGCTCGGGTACACCTTCCTCTGGCCGAGGGGAAGTGACGTTCATCTTCCTCCCGAAACTGACCTCCGCATACGCTTGCACCACTCGCTGACCGTTCGCGTGGCGTGGTGAGAGTGACTCCGGAATTTTCGCGGCGGCCATTGATCGGCACGCCTTGATTTCGGCGCTCCCCACATTGCAGGACAGCCCCGCAACACAATGGTATATTGAAAGAATGCCGGACCGGCCCGTCGATCATCCTCCACGAGTATTCCCAAAGAGGAGGGCAGCCCGCAAGCATCGCGTTCCGTAGCTATGGATCCAAAGGTTTGTCACAACGGCAGTATTCTTCCCCTCAACGAAGTGCACTTGTCGCCCGGACAGGTTGGATTGCTCATGGGGTGGGGTGTCTTCACAACCCTGCGCATCTATCGGGGAGTTCCGTTCGCATTCGAGCGTCACTGGGCGCGCATGGCGCGGGACGCCGCGCGGCTGGAAATCGCTCTCGCTTACCAGGAAGACGCGGTGAGGGAGGCAGTGGCAGAGCTCGCGCGCGCCAATCGGAGGTCGGAAGGCGCGGCGCGCATCTCCTTTGTGAAGAACTACGGGGGGATCTGGGGCCAGGCCGAAGGCCTTCCGCCGACCGACCTTCTGATCTTCACCCGCGAGCTTTCCCGCTGGCCCGCCGCCAACCGCCTCCTGGTCGAACCGATGGGGATTCTCTCCGGCGGCCATTATGCGGGCGCCAAGATGCTCTCCTGGGTGCCGCACGCCGCGGTCTTGGAGCGCGCTCACGCCGCGGGCTTTGACGACGCCCTGCTCATCAATGAGCGTGGCCAGATTGCCGAATGCACTTCCGCCAACATCTTCCTGGTGCGCGGCGGAAGAGTCCTGACCCCGCCTCTTTCTTCCGGATGCTTGGGCGGAATCACGCGCGAGATTCTTTTCGAGATTGCGCCCGGCGCGGGTGTCGAGCTGCTCGAGCACGAACTGATGCCCGAAGACCTCGCGACCGCAGAAGAAGTCTTCATCAGCTCCACAACGCGAGAAGTTGCGCCCGTCGACTCCATCAGTCCCAACTGGAAATTCCCGGCGCCAGGGCAAATCTCCATGGCGCTTGAGCATGCCTTCCAACGTTTTGTCGAGTCGTACCTGGAGCGCGCGCTCCGGCACTCGCCGTGAAAATACCTTGAAGAATTGTTTTTCCGAAGGAGCCTGCGGCTCAGGCTTACCCGGCCTCGGGACTCATTGACTAATTCTGCCGGCAGCGGCGAAAGAGTTGGTCCAGCAAGTCCAGCGCCAGGTCCATTTCCTCGCTGGTAATCGTGAAGGACGGTGCGAGGGTAAAGACGTTCTTGTAGTAACCTCCGACGTCGAGGACGAGCCCGTATTTCCGTCCGCGACATTCCAGATCTCCCTTCAACCCTTCGGCAAAAATCCTGTCCGTGAGGTCACGGTCGGGCGTGATGCCGTCGTCCTTGCAGACCTCGATGCGCAGCGCCAGGCCGAGCC
>CAZTHM010000161.1:0-2505 GCA_964613505.1 uncultured Acidobacteriota bacterium
TCTCCGAAAAAGGCGAGGGTCGTGCTCGACGGTTTGTACGTTGGGACGTCGGACAGCCTCGGTCCGTTCCAACTTCCGGTCGGCGAGCACACGCTGCGCGTCGAGGCGGCGGGCTTCGAACCTTCGGAAACCGTGCTCAAGGTCGAGCAGCCGGCTCTGCAACAACTGGAAATTCGCCTGAAGGCGGCGGCGCCGGCGACCGCGAACCCCACGCGATAATCAATTCATTCCTCCTTTACCTTGAGGGCGAGCCCTGGCGGGTCCGCCCTTTTTCTTTCACTCGCCGAGGCGCCGCCCGAGGCGTAGAATCCCCCTGCCACAAACAGACTCGCTACCGGAGGCGCGTATGCCATCTCGTTTTAAGGATCCAGGCAGGAGGAGTTTTCTGAAATTGACCGGCGCGGCGGCGCTCGGCGGGCCACTCATGGCGGGCGGCAGGGAAGTTGGCGGAGGCTCGATCCCGCGGCCGCGTGGCCTGCCGCCCCTCAAGATCACTGACGTGCGCGTTATCGTGACCTGTCCGGGGCGCAATTACGTGGTAGTCAAAATCCTGACCAGCGAGCCGGGCCTCTACGGCGTGGGCGACGCCACGCTCAACGGCCGCGAGCTCGCCGTCGCTACGGCGCTCGAGAAGCACATCGCGCCATTGCTCATCGGCCGCGACCCCGAGCAGATCGAAGACATTTATCAATATCTCTTTCGAGGCTCGTATTGGCGCAGCGGCCCGGTGCAGATGACGGCGGTGGCGGGCGTGGACTTGGCGCTCTGGGACATCAAGGGCAAGCGCGCGGGAATGCCGGTGTATCAACTACTCGGCGGGCGCACACGCATCGGTGCGCTCGCCTACACGCACGCCAGCGGGGCGGATTTCAACGAGGTCGAAGACGCCGCGCGGCGCGGTATCGAACGCGGCTTCAAGTGCGTGCGCGCCCAGGTGGCGATTCCCGGCCTCGCGGGAACGTACGGCACTTCCGGGAAACAGAAGTCGGAGGACCACGCCGGGCGCGTCGCTCAACAGGCTGGACTCCCGGAGACGGAGCTCTTCGAGCCCGGACCGTACCTGCGGACTGTGCCTCGACTCTTTGCGCATCTGCGCAATAAGCTCGGCGACGAAGTCGAGCTGCTCCACGACACGCACGAAAAACTCGGGCCCATTGACGGCGCGCGGCTCGCCAAAGAACTCGAGCCGTATCACCTCTTCTTCCTCGAGGACCTGCTGCGCCCCGAGCACAAGGAGAGCTTTCGCGTCATCCGTCAGCACTCGACCACGCCGCTCGCCATGGGCGAGCTTTTCAATTCGCTCTGGGATTGCGTCCCGCTCATCACCGAGCAACTCATTGATTACATTCGTTGCGACATCGGCCACATCGGCGGGATCAGCGCGGCGCGCAAAGTGGCGGCGCTCGCCGAAGCGTTCCACGTCAAGACCGCGTGGCACGGCCCCGCCGATATCGGCCCGCCCACGCATGCGGCCAACATTCACGTGGATATCTCGATTCCCAATTTCGGCGTGCAGGAGATGGTTTTCTTTCCGGAAGTGACCCAGGAGGTTTTGCCCGGCGCGCCGACTTTCAAAGACGGCTATATGAATGTGGACGACACGCCCGGCCTCGGCACCGACGTCGACGAGGAGAAAGCCAAGAAGTATCCCTACCAGCGCGCCTATCTGCCCACGGCGCGGCGCAAAGACGGATCCGTTCAGGATTGGTGAGGGGGCGGGACGGAAAAGCAAAAGGAAAAGGTAAGAAGGCAAAGGGCAAAGACGAAGGGGAAAATTAAAGGTAAAAAGGAAAAGGGTAAAGGGCAAAAATGGAAGAAAAGCGGAAGTTGAACGAGCGGCTGTTGGAGTATGGGGCTCGGATCATCAAGCTTGTGGGGTCTCTGCCGAAAACCCTGGTGGGGCGGAGGATTGCTGACCAACTCCTGCGGAGTGGGACCTCAGCGGGGGCGAATTATGAAGAGGCGCAAGGCGCCCAATCGAAGGACGACTTCATCCACAAACTCCACATCTCTTTGAAGGAGTTGCGTGAGTCGAATTATTGGTTGCGCCTGCTCGTCAAGGCAGGGGTTGTGCCGCCACAACGAATGGCCAGCCTCCTCGATGAATCGGATCAACTGCGCGCGATGCTGTCGAAGGCTCTGGCGACGGCGAAGGGAAAGGCCAAGCAGGGTTGAGAGAAATCTGTGGGATAAAACCTAATCGTGAGCACCTGGATTTCTTCCTTTTGCCTTTTTACTTCTTCCTTTTGCTTTTCCGCGTCCCGCTATTCTGGGGTTAAAGACTGATGCGTGTCTCCCAGCGTTTTGCTGTCTCAATTTCTCCCCTTTGCCTTCTTACTTTTTCCTTTTGCTTTCGCCCTTGTGCTGTTGGCGAAGCGTGAGGGGCGACGCGCTGCGAGGCAGGCGGGAAAATAAAAAGGCAAAAGTCAAAAGGCAAAAATGAAAAAAGAGCGGAACCTCGATGCGATGCTTGCCTTTTGCCTTTTTACTTCTTCCTTTTGCTTT
>CAZTHM010000161.1:2605-8088 GCA_964613505.1 uncultured Acidobacteriota bacterium
GCGGAACCTCGATGCGATGCTTGCCTTTTGCCTTTTTACTTCTTCCTTTTGCTTTTCCGCGTCCCGCTATTCTGGGGTTAAAGACTGATGCGTGTCTCCCAGCGTTTTGCTGTCTCAATTTCTCCCCTTTGCCTTCTTACTTTTTCCTTTTGCTTTCGCCCTTGTGCTGTTGGCGAAGCGTGAGGGGCGACGCGCTGCGAGGCAGGCGGGAAAATAAAAAGGCAAAAGTCAAAAGGCAAAAATGAAAAAAGAGCGGAACCTCGATGCGATGCTTGCCTTTTGCCTTTTTACTTCTTCCTTTTGCTTTCCCGCGTCCCGCTATTCTGGGGTTAAAGACTGATGCGTGTCTCTCAGCGTCTTGGCGTTCCGCTTTTTGCCCTTTGCCTTCTTACTTTTTCCTTTTGCTTTCCCTTTTCTGCCTTAGCGGGCGAGCGAGGAACATCAGACGCCGGCAGTGCAGCGGGGGCGGTGGTGCAGCTTCTGGCCATCGGTCCGGGCGCGGGCGACAAAAATAAAGAGTGCGCGGCGACGGGAATCCTGGTGAATGAAGACGGCGTCATCCTGACCAACGCGCATGTGGTCGAGGACGCGCGGCGGTGTCTGGCAGGAACTTCGGGAGCCAAGATCGTCGCCAAACTCGCCCAGCCCGGAGCGCGAACGGCGACCGCCGTGTCGTGCGATGTGGTGGTGCTCGACGAGCTTCACGACCTGGCGCTGCTCCGGACCGAACGCCCGCTCTCTCCCGACGCTGCCCGGTCTTACGCATTGCTCGCCGCGCGCGAAGTCGCCGCAGGGACCGCCGTTGCGGTGACCGGCCATTCCGCCTTCGCCTGGCAGGCGACGACCGAGAAGGGAACCATCCTGCGGCGAATTCTTTTGCCGCTTTCCGATACCAGCGCGGAGAAGAGCGAGGTCCTGATTCTTGATATTCCACTCCAGCGCGGAGCCAGCGGCAGCCCCGTGTATTTGGATTCCGGCGCCGTCGTGGGGGTCATCACGCGGCAGAATCCCTCGCGGCCGTCGGAGACCGTGGCGGTCCCGGTTGGCTATGCCATCGAACTCCTGAAACGGAAGGGTTTGCGCTGGCATGGCCGCCCGTAGCCTCCTCCAGGTTGGCAATCTGCCTCGACCGTTGGGCGGGGAGGGAGAGCCGCCCCGAGGCTGCTTCCGCCCACACCGACATAATGTCTCTTGACAAATCTAGCCAAACGTTCTAGGCTCATAATTCGACCTAGTCGGAGGCTACATCTCATCGGCCGGGTCCGAGCGGAGGGGCGCGGAGACCGTGGGGCGGCGGCCCGGATAAGGAGGAGCGAAGGTGAACTTGAAACAAAGCCGAGGAGGGGAAACACGGCTGGCGGCAGGAGCGCGATATCAGTTCTCAGCCAGGCAAGAAATCTAGCCCCCCCTGGTAACCCTTTTTTGCGGAACGACCCCGGAATGTTATTGAAAACAAAGGATCGGCCTCAATAAATGCTGGAACGACCCCGGAATGTCTATGAAACAGAAAGAGTTAGTCGAAAACCAGGAATGTTATAGAAACAAAATATAGTTAACCTTCATTCGGTCATTTTGTCCTGTCTGGAAATGGGCAAATGACGGCGAAATCGCCTGCCCAATCGGCTGTTTCGAATCAACCAAAAGCGGACAGCCGTCAGGTTTGCGCTGGACCATTTACGGGCTGGGTGGCGCGACATCGATGATGGCCTTGAGCACGCCGTCGCGGTAGCCCGCCACCAGTTCGAAGGCGGCGGCAGTTTCGGCCAGCGGGAAGTGGTGAGTGACGAGCGGGTCCAGGTTGACGACGCCGCGGGTGATGAGATCGATAGCCGCGGCCATGCACTGGTTCTGCCGGCGGACGTTTCCGATCCAGGTTTCCTTGCGGCGCAGGGCGTGGATGTCGAAGCTGACGCGCTCCACCTCGGGAATGCCGAGGATAAGCATCGCTCCGCCGGGCTTGAGCAGCTCGATGCCCTGATCGAGGGTTTCCTGCTCACCCGCGCACTCGAAGACGAAATCCACCCCGTCGGGTTCGAGCTCAGTGATGGCCGCAACGATGTTGGTCGAGCGGGGATTGCCGGCCCAGCGCGCGCCCAACCGCCGGGCAACCTCGAGACGGTCTTCCACCAGGTCGGTCGCGTAAATGGTGCAGTCGCCGGCGGCCCGCAAGGCGAGCAGCACGCACAATCCGATGGGGCCGGAACCCAGCACGGCGATCTTCGCGCCGGCCTCGGGGCGGGCGAGGCGCTGGGCGTGAAGGGCGATCGAGAAGGGTTCGACCATCACGGTCTGGGCCGCGGTCATGGAATCGGGGACGGGATAGCAGCATTCGGCGGGGATCACCAGGTATTCGGCCAGCGCGCCGGGCAACTGGCCCGGACAGCCGAGGAAGTTCTGACGGCGGCAGGTATGAGGCCGTCCGGCTCGGCACTGGTCGCACTGGCCGCAGGCCACCAGGGGGTCGATGGCGACGCGCTGGCCGGGCTGGAGGTGGCCGGCAGCCGAGCCCGCCTCGACGACGCGCCCGGCGCATTCGTGGCCGAGCGGCCAGGGAAACTCTACGGCCTGCGCGCCAATCCCGCCGCAGCGGTAGTAGTGGATGTCGGACCCGCAGACGCCCACGGCCTCGACCAGGAGCAGCACGTCACGGGGAGAGTGCAGTTTCGGCTGGGGGGACTCGCGGAGAGCGATTTTCTTGATTCCTGTGAGCAGGGCAGTTTGCATGACTGTTTGTGAGTATAAGCGCCGGGAAGGTTGCTGTCACCGTCCAAGGCGGAAGCGGGGGTCCAGGGGGCCAATATTTTGCAGTAGCCCTCGCGGCGAAATTCTGGTAGACTAGTTGTGCAGTTTGTAGTTGTAACTCCGTCGTGCCTTCGAGAGCGGTAGAACAAGCGTCTCTTCGCCTCTGATGACCCGCGGTTTTACAGCGGATCGTCGGGTCTCACCCGCCGTAGCCGTTCCCACAAATTGCTAATTCAACTCAGAGGGTAATTGCAGCATGAAGGAACAAGGTACAGTGAAGTGGTTTAACGCCGCCAAGGGTTACGGGTTCATCCAGCGTGAGAGTGGCGAGGATGTATTTGTGCATTTCTCCGCCATTCAGGGCGAGGGATACCGGTCCTTGGACGAGGGCGCACGCGTGAGCTTTGAGGTCCGCAAGGGCCCCAAGGGCTTGCAGGCTGACAACGTCGAGCGGGTGTAGGTTGAAGGGGCGGCACTGCGGTCGCCCCCAACCGAAAGGATTCCGAGGACACCATGGCACAGAGACTCTTTGTGGGGAACCTGCCCCACAGTATTACGGACAGCGCTCTCACGGAGTTTGTGGCCGCTGCCGGATTTCAGGTTGCGACCGCGGTAGTCATTCGTGACAAAGTCACCGGCCAGTCGCGCGGGTTTGGCTTTGTGGAACTCGCCGACGGCGAAGACTTCCAGCGCGCCATCGAGGGACTGAACGGTCAATCCCTCGACGGCCGCCGCCTGACGGTCAACGAAGCTCGGCCGCCCCGTTCCGACTTCTCTCCGCGCTCCCCTGGGGGCGGAGGACGGCAACACGATCGCGGCGATCACAAACGGCGGTTCTAATCCGAGAGGACTAAAGATGAACTTCAAGCCCGGGCAATACGTGCGCCATTCCAAGTACGGTTGTGGCACGATTGTAGCTCGTGACGATGACCGGACCCAGGTGGACTTTGATACCGCCGGTCTGAAACTGTTTGTGACCTCTCTGGCCGCCTTCGAAGCGGCCGAAGGGGAAGCTCCCAAAAAGAAGCGGCCGGCGGCCAAGCGCCGTCTCAAAGCCGCGACTGCCTAGGCCTTTCGACTCCGCGCCGCCCAGGGATGAACCGAACGGCGAATCTCTGGCGGTCCAATTCAGCTTGACCGCCCGGCGGAGGGGTGGTATGGGTACTTGCTTGGCGGTTCTACGAAACGCATTTCGCACCAGTCGGAGCAAGCTCATATAGAGATCGGGTATTGCAGGTTGCGGGTGGAAACCGTCACCTGGACCTGTCGGGCTCGGCCCATCCAGGGAGGCCGCTTCTTGTTCCGAGCGCGCGCGCTTGGAGGGAGACCGCGCCGGCCCGCTGATGTTTGATGGGACGCGCTTCATCATGTTTCCTCGGGGGGGAAATGGGTAACAGTTCAGTTGCGGTCGCGGCCGGGCCGGCGGTTCCAAAGCGCGACCAGTTCGCCACCTTCCAGATAACCTACATCGTCTTGGTCCACGTGGGGGCCCTGGCGGCCATCTGGCATACCAACTGGGCGGCAGTGGGCGTTTGTGTTCTGCTCCACGCGTTGTGCGGAGGGCTGGGAATCTGCGTAGGTTATCACCGCCTGCTCACCCATCGCTCGTTCAAGTGCCCGCGCCCGGTGGAGTACGTTCTGGCGACCCTCGGCGCACTCACGATGGAAGGTTCACTGATCGACTGGGTGGCCCATCACCGGCAGCACCATCAGTACTCGGATCAGCCGGGTGATCCGCACAGCGCCCGCGACGGTTTCTGGTGGAGTCACATTGTGTGGATGTTCTGGCTGCCGTCCAAGCCCGCCCTGCGGGAACTGATTGACCGTTACGTGCCGGACCTCTATCGCGTGCCCTACTACCGCTTCCTGGCCCGCATGTACGTCTGGCTCTCCCTGCTCCTCGGGGCGCTGCTCTACCTTGCGGGAGGGTGGCCGTTTGTGGTCTGGGGAATGTTCATCCGCATCGTCCTGACTTACCATCACACCTTTCTGGTCAACTCAGCCAGCCACGCCTTCGGATACCGGAACTTTGAAATCGAAGACCTCTCGACCAATTGCTGGTGGGTGGCGCTGTTCAGCTACGGCGAGGGCTGGCACAACAACCACCACGCTTTCCCCACCTCCGCCCGGCACGGGCTGCGCACCTGGGAGATCGACCCAGCCTACGGGTTCATCCGACTGCTTGAGGCCGTCGGACTCGCATGGGATGTCCGCACCCCGCCTCCCGAGAAATTGAATTTCGCAAAACTGCAAGCGGCGAATTCATTGCGCTCGTAATCTGTGTCGAAGCCATGATGGACAAGCCGTGCGTGTCAAGGCGCGGCTTGAGGCTGATCCATCAACAGGGAAAATCCCGGCGCGGGGCTGGCAGGTCTTTAGTTAGGATTTTCGGGTTTGCGCTGGGGCGCGGGATTAGCTGGGGTTCTTGCGCGACTTAGCATTCCTCGGCAAGGAGTCCTCGACGTCGCCTGCTAATCGGTGGCACCAATCCGGAACTTTCCAAGTAAGAAGCGGGGCTAGCGGTTCTGCGCTCGGCACTGGGCGAAAGGCTCTTGCCGACAACATGGATACGGCGCGGCTGCCAGAAGCGGATTCGCGAAGTCCCCTCTGCCTCTCGACGCGGGTCTTTCCAGAAGGTGTCCAGGAAGCTTTCCACGCCTACGCCGGCGGCAATCATGGTTGCCAAGGTCGCGGCGGTTCCCAGTCCGGTGTTTCCGTAGGTGAACCAGATTCCCAACGCC
>CAZTHM010000162.1:0-5726 GCA_964613505.1 uncultured Acidobacteriota bacterium
GCCATCTTCCTGACCGGCGGCAGCGCCTTCGGCTTGGACGCGGCGGCGGGCGTCATGCAATACCTGGAATCTCGCGGCGTGGGATTTCCGGCGGGGCGCAGCCGTGTGCCGATCGTGCCCGCTGCGGTCATTTTCGATTTGAACGTGGGCTCCCCCAAGGCGCGCCCCAACCCCGGCATGGCGAAGTGGGCGTGCCGCAACGCGAGCGTCGAGGTCACCGAAGGCTCGGTCGGCGCGGGCACGGGCGCGACGGTGGGCAAACTCTTCGGCGTCGAGCAGGCCACCAAAGGCGGTGTAGGATTCGAGAGCCTGGCGATTGCCGGTGGTATCGTCGTACAGGCCCTGGCGGTGGTGAACGCTTTCGGCGACATCCTCGATCCGGCGAGCGGGAAGGTTCTGGCGGGCGCGCGCGCGGCGCCGGATTCATCCGAGTTCGTCGGCACCAGCGAGCAGATGTTCAAAGGCAAATCGCGCAAAACTTTCGGCGCCACCAATACGACGCTCGCCGTGGTGATGACCAACGCCGCGCTGACCAAGTTGCAGGCGACCAAAGTGGCGGAGATGGCTCACGACGGCCTGGCGCGCGTCATCCGTCCTGTCCATACACAGTTCGATGGCGACCTGGTTTTCGCTCTCTCGCTCGGCCCGAAGCGCGCCGACTTGAACACCCTCGGCGCGGCCGCCGCGGAAGTGACGGCCCGAGCCATCGTGCGCGCCGTGCTGACGGCCAAAGGATTGGGCGGGGTTCCCGCGGCGAAGGAACTGCTTCAAGTTGCCAGTAGCCAGTAGCCAGTTCCCAGTTGCCGGTTCCCGGTTGCCAGTTGCCAGTTGGGTGTGGACGAATTCCGCCGCAGGGCAACTCCGTGCTTATTCGGGTGACCGCATCGAGGCAATCAGCCCATTCAGGACTCTGCCAGCCTCAGCCGCTTTCGCGAGCAAAGACCTTGCTCGCACAGCGTCGAGGTAGCTGAGCCTGTCCGCAATTTGGATTTGCGTTTCGACTTCCATGAGCGACCCGCGAGCTTGTCCCAGGAACTGATGGAATTCGCATTTCGACAATCGCCCTTGGCCTTCCGCGATATTGCTTGCGATCGAGACGGCCGCACGCCTTAACTGGCTGGTCAAACCGTACATCTCTTCTCGAGGAAAGGTTTGCGTGGAACGGTAGATTTCCAGCACCAATTCCATGGCAAGCTGCCACGCGATCAGGTCCTTGTAAGATTGGCCCACGACTTCCTCCCGCCTGTGCTTCTCTGGCAACTGGCAACTGGCTACTGGCAACTTCTCGATTCAGTGGCTGGACTCAAGTGGTGTCTGAGCCGGACCGGGAGCAGGAGCCAACCCCCCGCCACCGTGTGGCAATGCGCCCATGCCGCCGGTCGGCGAACTTGATTCGACCTGCCAGCCGTCTCCGGCGCGCTTCAGCATGTAGCGGACGCCGACGACCAGATCCGAAGATTGCTTGCTGCGGAACTTCACTTCGGCCTGCGCCGTGTCGCCCGTGACCTTGACGTCCTGAACCTCCAGCGTCATGTTCGCCAGCATCAGGTTTTGGCGCTGCTTCAGGTGCGCTTCGATGGCCGACTGAATCGCGGCCTTGGGATTATCGCTTGCAGCCTTGTTGCAGCCGCTCGACAGAAAGATTGCGCCTGCCAGGCACGCGATCAGAAAACGCATGAGTGCCTCCATGAGAAGCTTCACGTTACTCCATCGACCCGCGCCCTGTCAAAAATCGTACGGCGCTTGATTCACCAAGCCGCTCAGTCTAGAATCCGCGCGCTCCACAAATCCACTCCGAGGAAATCACATGCCAATTCACAACACACGAATTCTTCGCGCGGTAAGCTTTGCGATTGCGATGGCGCTCGCTGCCGGCCTGGCGGCCCGGGCGCAGACGGCTCCAGACTGCCGCTCTCCCTGGGGGCCCGATGACCAGCGCGGCTCGACGAACCGCCTGACGCCGGCCAAGACGCTCGAGGCCGCGGCGCTCATCAAGCAGGGCAAGGTCTATCAGCTCGGCCGCCTCTACGAGATGGGCATGCCGCTCTACGGCGCGCGCAGCTTCGCCCTGTGGATTCCCGAAATGCGCGGGCCGCTGGGCTCGAACCAGCTCACCTGGAACGAAGAATTCGTGGCCGCGCAGATCGGCCAGGTGGGAACGCAGTTCGACGGCCTCGGCCACATCGGCATCAACGGCCGCTTTTTCAATTGCAACGAGGCGAAGGATTTCGTGCGCGCCGAGGGCTTGACGCGCCTGGGCATCGAGAACGTCGGCAGCTTTTTCACGCGCGGCGTGCTGATTGATGTGGCGGCTTTCAAGGCCGTAGCGCGGCTGGAAAAGGGTTACGAAATCACCCCGGAGGATTTGAAGGGCGCGCTCGCCCGCCAGGGCGTGAGCCTGCGCGAGGGAGACGCCGTCATCCTCCATACCGGTTGGGGCAGTCTGTGGATGAAGGACAACGCGCTCTACGCGAGCGGCGCGCCGGGCATCGGCCTCAAAGGCGGTCAGTGGCTCGCCGACCAGAAGGTGGTGCTGGTGGGCGCCGACACCGGCGGCGTCGAGGTCGCCCCCAATCCTGACGACCCTCGCGCCGAGGCGATCGTACACCAACTGATGATCACGCGTAACGGCATTCACTTTCTGGAAAACCTCGACACCTCGGAACTGGCCCGCGACCAGGCTTACGAGTTCGCTTTCGTCTTTTCCCCTCTCAAGCTGAAGGGCGCGACCGGTTCGCCCGGGAATCCGATCGCTGTCCGTTAAGAGCCACTCTCGACTCGCTGGGGAGCTATTTCAATACTAGTTAACAGAGTGTACGATTCTTCCCTGGAGGGGAGGGGGCCCGGCTTCCGGCGGCCCCGTGGGGCGTTTTTGTCGGAGATTAGGCGTACTGATTCGCAAGCAGTTAGCAGCTTTGGACGCGCTCATTTTCGACCGTTTTTCGACCGTTTCTGACCTGTTTTTTGGGCTAGTCGGCCTGTTTTCGTACCAACTAGCCGGGGTTTTGTGCCATCCCAAAGCTGCTAGGTCATTTGGTATGATAGACATACAAGCTTAAGGGGGTCAAAAAACAATCTTTTAGTCTTTTCCCCTCCTCGCTCCCGCGGGACCGGTTCCTGTTTCCCGTTTCACAAAGAGTAAACCCCGCGTCGCCCATTCGCCCCCCGGAAGGCCAAAAGCTTGCCCCGCTGCCCATCATCTTTGCTGCCTGTCAACATTCTAGCCTAACCCTATAGCATACTTTGGCCCAAAAGTCAAGAGAAAAATTGTCGGACCCGCATTTTTTCGTGCCGGCCCGGAAAGGGTGTAAGGCATCCATTTCCTGGCAGCGGCGGAAGTGCTGATGCGAGCGCCGGCCCGTCCTGCGAAGCCCGGACAACACCGCGGAGTTTGACACCTTGGCGGGGCTGGTTTAGATTGGCTGTCGTCGTAGCGCCGGCATCTTGCCGGCCTGAAAGCCGCCGTCAAAGAGATCACATGCTCGACCTGGCATTCGTCCGCGACAACCTGGAACTCGTCCAACAGAAGATGCGCGAGCGCGGCATGGCGGACTCGCTCGCGGACTTTGAGAGCCTCGACCGCGAGCGCCGCAAGTTCCTTGTCGAAGCCGAGCGGGGAAAGGCGCGGCGCAACAAGGTCTCCGACGAGATCGCCGCTCTCAAGAAGAACCAGCAAGACGCGTCCAGCCTGATTGCGGAAATGAAGCAGCTCGGCGCGCAGATTGCCGAACTGGACGAGAAGGCCAAAGGTCTTGATGCGCAGCTCCGCGAGCTGCTCCGCAACATCCCCAACGTCCCACACGCGAGCGTTCCCATCGGGCGTGGCGCCCAGGACAACCAGGAGGTCCGTCGCTGGGGCGAGCCGCGCCAATTTGATTTCGAGCCTAAGGCCCATTGGGACCTCGGGCCGCAGCTCGGCATTCTGGATTTCGAGCGCGCGTCGAAAATTGCCGGAGCGCGCTTCGCCGTGTACAGCGGCATTGGGGCCAGGCTCGAGCGGGCGCTCGCCAACTTCATGCTCGACGTTCACACCCGCGAGCACGGCTACACGGAAGTGCTGCCGCCCTTCATCGTCAATTCCGCCAGCCTCTTTGGCACCGGGCAATTGCCCAGGTTCGCCGGGGATCTCTTCAAACTGGAAGGCACTGACTACTGGCTGATTCCCACCGCGGAAGTCCCGGTCACGAATCTTTACCGCGAGGAAGTCCTGGAAGCCGAGAAGCTGCCCGTGAAGCATTGCGCCTGGACGGCGTGTTTTCGCAGCGAGGCGGGCTCCTACGGCAAGGACACCCGCGGCATCATCCGCCAGCACCAGTTTCAGAAGGTGGAACTCGTGAAGTTCTGCACTCCTGAAACTTCCTATGACGAACTTGAATCCCTCACCCACGACGCGGAAGTCATTCTTCAGCGGCTCGGGTTGCCGTATCGCGTCGTCGCGCTCTGCACGGCCGACCTGGGGTTCGCGTCGGCGAAGACCTACGACCTCGAAGTCTGGCTGCCCTCGAGCCGCGAGTACAAGGAGATTTCCTCCTGCTCGAACTTCGAAGCCTTCCAGGCGCGGCGCGCCAACCTGCGTTTCCGCCGCGGCAAGGGCGGCAAGACGGAGTTTCTCCACACGCTGAACGGCAGCGGGCTTGCCATCGGCCGCACCTGGCTCGCCCTCCTCGAAAACTACCAGCAAGCCGACGGCTCCGTCCTCATCCCCGAGGCCCTGCGGCCTGACCTCGAGGGCCTGGAACGAATCACGCCGCAGAAATAGGTGTCAGCCGTCAGCTATCAGCTATCAGCACTTTTCCTCACCCAAAACCGGGTTTCTGGCATCGTGCAACTCACAACCAACAACCAACAACGGACAACAGGCAACAGCCCACGGGCAACTGACTGCTGATCGCTGATGGCTGATTGCTGACCGCTGACAAACGCTACTTTCCACTCGCGGACTTCGCCGGTGCGTCTTCGGGCATGTAGCGATGGAAGTCGCCCGGCTCGTGCGTGTGTTCGAATTGGATGGTGGTGTGGGTGATGCCGAATTCGTTGGCCAGTCCCTCGCGGACGCGGTGCGCGATGCGTTCGCTCTCGGAGGTGGGCATATCCAGAATCCGGATGTGGCAGGAAAGGGCGCGCGATTCCGAGCCCAGGCACCAGATGTGAACGTCGTGCACTTCGCGCACTCCCGCAACTCCCAGTATCGTTCCCGCCACGCGCTCCAGACTCATCCCCTTGGGCAGGCCTTCCAGCAGGATGTTGGCCGACTCCCGGATAATCCCGGCCGCCGTCCACAGGATCAACGCGGCAATCAAGAAGGCGAGAATGGGATCGATGATCGTTTGGCCCGTGGCGCGAATCATCCAGGCTCCGCCGATGATGGCGACGTTCGACAGTGCGTCACCGAGGTTGTGAATAAAGACGGCGCGCAGGTTCAGGTCGCGCCGCTCGCGCGCCATCGCCCATGCGATTCCGCCGTTGATAACCAGCGCAACGATTCCCATCCCCAGCATCACGCTGCTCTCGACCGGCGCCGGCCGGACGACGCGTCCGTAGCCTTCGTAGCCGATCACCAGGGCCACGCCAATCAGGATCAGCGCATTCACAAACGCCGCCAAAACCCCGGCGCGGTGGTAGCCGTACGTCTTTTGATGGTCCGGCGGCTTGCGTTCGAAATAGAGAGCAATCCAGGAAAGGACGAGCGCGGGAATGTCGGAGAAGTTGTGCCAGCCGTCGCTGAC
>CAZTHM010000162.1:5736-8079 GCA_964613505.1 uncultured Acidobacteriota bacterium
TGAAGGTTGCGCTGGTGGCGACGGCAGCGTTGGTGGTCGGTGAATTCGTTGCCGTCGCTGACGAGCGCCAAGCTGTGTGCCAGGGTTCCGGCAACGAATTCACCGACCACCAACGCTGCCGTCGCCACCAGCGCAACCTTCACCGTCAGGTTGGCCGAGCGCGAGTGATCATGGACGTGCACGAAGCCCTCGACTGGGAATTTTATTCCATTGCGGGACTCTCACGCAACGAGCCGGAGGAATTATGCGTCCAACTCGACGGCGCCAATCACAGACCGAGGCCGTCAAAGCGCGTGATTTTCTCCCCGCGGGATCGGCGCTACATCCCGGCCCGCGTTTGCGGTAAGATAGTGGGGGCGCGTCGGGGCGTTCTCGGCTCTGGGAGATCTAACGGTGGGCACTTGCCACAAGCAAACTAGATTGCGAACCACGGACGTTGCTCCAGGCGTGGCGCTTGCGTTCCTTGCCTGGGTGGGGCTCGCGACGGCCGCTTTTGCCCTGCCGGCATCTCCTCAGGACTCCGCTTCCCAGGCGGCGCAGTCCGCCGGCACGGCCAACCCGGGCGCCGCTCCGGACGAGCCCGCTCCTCCCGCCAGCAAGATTGTCACTCGCGTGGAAGTGGTGAACGTCCCCGTGACCGTCCTCGACCGGCGGGGCCGCCCGGTCATCGACCTGAACAGAGAGGATTTCGAGGTTTACGAGGACGGCAAACCGCAAACCATCCGCTACTTCAGCCGCGAGATGCGCCAGCCCCTCCGCATCGGGCTGGTGCTCGACACCAGCAACAGCGCCCGCCCCGCCCTGCAATTCGAGAAGGACGCGGCCAGCGAATTCGTCTTCAACATGCTGCAGGGGCGGAGCAGCCGCAACCAGATCTTTCTTCAAACCTTCGATGCCACCAGCTCCATCATTCAGGACTTCACCAACGATCCGGAATCCTTGAACGAAAAAATCCACGGGCTGAAGGCGGGGGGCGGCAAGGCGCTCTACGACGCGATCTATTTTGCCTGCAAAGAAAAGATGGTCAGGTCCGGCGCCCCCGCCAACACCCGCCGCATCCTGGTGCTGGTAAGCGACGGGCGCGACGTTTCGAGCGACCACACCATCGAAGAGGCGATTTCGATGGCCCGCAGGGCGGAGACGCTGATCTACACCATCGACAACACGTCCTATGGCTACACCAATCCCGCCCAGAAGATCCTGGAGAGGCTGGCGGTGGAAACCGGCGGTGCGGCCCAGGATCCGTTGGAGACCACGCCCGGCGCCGACATCGGCACCGGTTACCTTTCCCATGGCCAGATCGGCGAGACCTCGCAGAACAAGGGGCTGGGCGCCGCCACCGGCATCTTTTCCGCCACGCGCCTGATGCAGCTCGCCGACTCGCTCGAGGCCATCGGCCGTGAACTCAACGAGCAATATAGCATTGGATATACTCCAATCAATGACAAGCTCGACGGCACCTTCCGTGCCATCCGTGTCGAGGCCCGCCGCAAGGGCGTCACCGTCCGCGCCAAGCCCGGCTATTTCGCCGCCGCGGAATAGCACCTTCCGGCCGCCCTCGCTCCTCCCCCATCAGAAAGCCGCGCTGCCAAGCCTGTATTTGCCCTTCGTCATTTGTACTTCGTCCTTCGTCCTTTGTCCTTCATCCTTTACCCTTCATCCTTTAACCTTTACCCTTTATACTTGTCCCCTCGCGTGGCAATCGACTTAGCTGAGGAGCAAAGCCCATGGACGTTTCGAATCTCGTGGCGAGCCTGCGCAGCGCCCGCCTGATCGACCTGAGCCGGACCCTCGAAGAGCACATGCCCAGCTACCCGACGCATTCCAAGTATTTCCATTGCCTCTGGGGCTCGTACTGGCACGGCGGAAGGTCGCTGACCTATCAACTGGTGATGAACGAGCACAACGGCACGCACGTGGACGCGCCCGCGCACTTCATCAGCGACGCCAAGCCCCACGCGCACGTCACCATCGAAAACGTTCCGCTCATGAACCTTATCGGACGCGGCGCGCGCCTCCAGTGCCGCGAGTTCAAAGAAAACGACTACGTCCCGAAAAATTTTGTGACCGCATGGGAAGCGCAGCACGGCGCGCTCCAGGCGGGCGATATCGTGGTGTTTGATTTCGGCTGGGCGGCGCACTGGGCGCCGCGTCCCGCAGACAAACGCTATCTCGAGAACTGGCCGGGCGTCAGCATGGAAGCGGCAGAATATCTCCTGGAGAAAAAAGTTGCCGCCCTCGGCGTCGATACGCTCTCGCCCGACCCGCCCGCGGCGCTCGCCTCGAAGCCCATCCATCCTGTGGTGCTCGAGAAGCAGATGCTGATTATCGAAAACCTGTGCA
>CAZTHM010000163.1:0-8058 GCA_964613505.1 uncultured Acidobacteriota bacterium
CGGCCGAAACGGTGGGCGAGAATCCGCTAGCGGCCGCGCCCAGCGCGCCGGCCGCAACGGTATGGGAAAATGTTCGCCGGTTCATTTGGCACCTCGGGAAAGAAGCTGTCAGCCGTCAGCTATCAGCAGGTTGAGAGTCAGCAGTCTACAGTCGGCTCTCAAGAGCGGGGTCACTTTGAACTGTCAACGGTCGACTGTTAACTGCTTTTAGAGTTCACCTTTTCGTGTCTGCTTCACCAGGTAATCACAGGAATGGCAGACGATGGCCATCATGGTGAGAGTGGGGTTTTGACAACCGATCGAAACAAAACAACTGCCATCCATGACGAACAAATTCTTGATTTCATGCGATTGGCAATACTTGTTCAGCACCGATCTTTTGGGGTCGTCGCCCATGCGCGCCACGCCCACCTCGTGGATGGCGTGCCCGAATGGATCCATCTGCTTTTGCGTACGGACATTCTTCGCGCCCGCGGCTTCGAGCATTTCCGCGGCGTCGCTGGCGACGAGCTCGCCCATTTTCCTCTCGTTCTCGCCGTACGCGGCAGTGATGCGCAGCGCGGGCACACCCCAGGCGTCCACAACGTTTTTGTCGAGTTCGCAATAGTTTTCCCAGCGCGCCAGACATTCGCCGAATCCGCCTAAGCTGATTCTCCACTCGCCGCGCTTCACCGCCTCCTTGAATTCTTTGCCGAAACCCTCGGCGTCCATTTTGAGATCCGCCTGGCTGCCGCCCTGGTAGCCGTAACCGCGAATGAAGTCGGGATGATGGTCCGTGACGTTGCGAAAGCGGATGGCGTAAATGCCGTTGGGGCGTTGCGGCGGCCCGGCCCAGGGCCGCGTCTCGAGCATGGGCATCACACCCTCGGCTCCGTAGCCTGTGAAGTGGTCCATCAGGTAATGGCCCAGCACGCCACTGGAATTGGCCAGACCGCTCGGAGATTGGCGTGTGGCGGAGTTGAGAAGGATTCTTGTCGACTCGAGCGATTGCGCGCAGAGGATGACGACTTTCCCCCGCAACTCGCGGCTCTGGCGCGTCACGCGGTGGATGTAGCGAATACCAGTTGCCCTACCGGTTTCGAGGTCGGTCGTCACGTGGCTCACCACAGCGTCAGTGAAGAGCGTCATCCGGCCAGTGGCTTGCGCCGATGCAACCGTGAACGTCGGGCTGTTGAAGTACGACTGCGTCGAGCAGCCGCGCTCGCACGGCCCGCAGTAATGGCAGGGCGGGTGGCCGTTCAGTGGCGCTGTCAGGTTGGCGGAACGGCCGATGGTGATCGAGCGGCCAAATTTCTCCCTCGCGGTTTTGCGCAGCATGATTTCGCCGCAGGTCATCGCCATAGGAGGCTGAAATTTCCCGTCGGGCAATTGCGGCACGCCCTCCGCCGCGCCACTCACGCCGATGAATTGTTCCACCTTGTCGTACCACGGCGCGAGTTCGGCGTAGCGGATGGGCCAGTCGTCGCCATAGCCGTCGCGGCTGGCGGCTTTGAAATCAAGATCGCTCAGCCGGTAGCTCTGCCGGCCCCAGACCAGCGACCGCCCTCCCAGAATCCGCACTCGAAACCAGTTGAAGGGTTTTCCGTCGGCGGTTGTGTACGGACTTTCAAAATCATTAACGAACCAATCGTAGTTATATTCCATGCAGGCATAGCACCGCGACTGAATAGGCCGCGTCTTTGTCAATTCCGGCGAGAAGCCACGATACTTGACCTGATAGGGATGAACGTGCTCGGTGAAGTCTTTCTGGGGATCGAGATTGCGACCCGCCTCGACCAGCGCCACGCGCAGCCCCGCCTCCGTCAGTTCCTTCGCCGCCCAGCCGCCTGTCGCGCCCGAGCCCACCACGATGGCGTCAAAGACTTCTTTGCTGCCCGGAAATTCCCCGGCCATGAAGGTGCCTCCCTGGTTCAAATTCCTTTGTCGGTCCGCCGTCCTGAATGCCCCGCGAAGGACTCTGATATATGCATCAAGTGGGGCGATGAAGCAAGAGTCTTCAGGAACTTGATTTGATGCCCACGATCATCCATACTTTTCCTTCTTTGGGGTAACCGTCCACATGAAGAAAAGGGATCGAGTGGGCAACATGAATCGTCGCGAAGTCCTGCAGCGCCTGGCGGCGGGGGCGGGAGCCTCCGCGGCGCTGCCGGCGCTGGGACCGGCGGCGTCGCACGACGCGTCTGCGCATGCGGGCGCTCCGGCTGAAACTCCGGCGCTCGGTGCGGCGCTGACCCCTGACACTGCTCTGACCGCGAAGGATTGGAAGCCGAAATTCTTCGACGCGCACCAGAATGAAACGGTCGAAGTCCTCTCCGATCTCATCATTCCCGACACCGACACTCCCGGCGCGCGGGCGGCGCAGGTGAACCGTTTCATCGACCTCTTTCTGAGCGCTTCCGATGCCGACTTCCAGAAGCAGTACCTCCAGGCCTTGAGCTGGTTGGACGGCTACTGCCTCAAGAAATACGCCAACCCCTTTGCAAGAGTGGATCGCGGACAGCAGACCGAAATCCTCACTCTGCTCACCCACAAATCCGACGATCCGCAGATCGCTCGGGATGCAGAACAGTTTGGCATCATCAAGAATTCCATCGTTTATTCGTATTACAGTTCCGAAATCGGCTCGGTGCAGGAACTGAAGTACGACACGAATCCCTTCCACGCAGACTTTCCCGGCTGTCCCAACCCCGAAGAACACAAAAGCAGTTGACAGTTGAGAGTCGAAAGTTGAAAGTTGAGAGTCCAAAGTCGAAGGTCTTTGTCCGGTTCGACCTTTTGATTTTCAACTTTGACCGGCTCAATGAATCAATGACCAAATGATTCAATGAATCAATCCACTCGTCCCATCGTCCAAATCTCGCTTGACCTGACTTCGATTGAAGAGGCTCTTGACCACGCGCGCAAGGCGGCGCGCGCGGGCGTGGACTGGCTGGAGGCCGGAACGCCGCTGATCCTGGCGGAAGGCTTGCGCGCTGTCCAGGCGCTGCGGCGCGAGTTCCCGCAGCATCCCGTGGTCGCGGATTTGAAGACGATGGACGGAGGATACCTCGAAGCTGAAATGATGGCCAAGGCGGGCGCCACGCATGTGGTGGTGATGGCGCGCGCCCATCCGGCCACCATCAAGGTTGTGGTGCAAGCCGGCAAGGATTTCGGCATCAAGGTGATGGGCGACGATCTCGGCTGCGAAGATAAGCCTGCCGCCGCGCGCAGGATGGAAGCACTGGGCGTGGACTACATCGTGCATCATGTTGGGTACGACGAGCGCCGCGATGCTGAAGTCATCAAGCAATACGGGGGGCGCGTGCCCAGTCCGCTCGACGAACTGAAGGCCGTCGTCAGCGCGGTGCGCATTCCGGTGCAGGCGGTGGGAGGGCTCACGGTCGAGCAAGTCTTGCAACTGCCCGAGTACGGCGTCTATCATCTGGTGCTGGGCGCGCCGCTGACTGTTGATGCCGACGCCTTCAAGTCGCCGGCCCACGATTTGGAAGGACTGCTGCGAGAGATTATCGCGCGCCTGCGCGAGACGAAAACGGAAACTGGAAATTAGAAACTGGAAAGTGGAAAATAGAAATATGCCGGCCTTGGATGCAGCGTGTTTCGATTTTCCAATTTCGGGTTTCTAGTTTCCAGTTTCGCCGCGCGTCTGAAAGAAGTGACTTCCATGAGCGGTTCGTCGATGGCTGCCGTTGTCCACTACGCCCTCGCGCCGGGCGCGGTGGAGTTGCGCGAAGTTCCGCGGCCGGCGGCCATCGCGGATGACGAAGTCTTGCTCGAATCTCGCGCCGTGGGTGTTTGCGGCAGCGAGGTTCATCAGTTTCATAACACGCAAAGTTGGCGGGTCAACGTGCCGGTGATTCTCGGGCACGAATTCTGCGGGGTTGTCGCCCGGGTGGGAGGCTCCGTGCGCGGCTTCCGCGGGGGCGACCGCGTAGTTTCCGAGACCGCGGCGCGCATTTGCGGCGAGTGCGGGTATTGCCGCTCGGGCGATTACAACCTCTGCCCCAAACGTCTCGGCTTCGGTTACGGTCTGGACGGCGCGATGGCGGGCTTCGTCAAAGTGTCGGCGCGCTGCCTGCATCACCTTCCCGACACGGTTTCGTTTGAGAAAGCGGCGATCGCCGAACCCTGCTCGGTGGCGTACAACGCGGCCTGCGTTAAGACGCACATCCGCGCGGGCGATTCGGTTCTGATTTATGGCCCTGGGCCGATTGGCCTACTCTGCCTGGCGCTGGCGAGACTTTCCGGCGCGGGCTGGCTGGGAGTGGTGGGTTTGACGCAAGACTCCAAACGCCTTGCGATCGCCAAGTCGTTGGGCGCCGATGCCGCGATCGACGCCCAGAGGCAGGACACACTCGAAGTGATTCGCGCGCTCGGCGACGGGTTGGGCGTGGACGTGGTGATTGACGCGAGCGGCGCGTCGCGCGCGCTGCAGTCGGCGCTGGCCACGGTCCGGCCCGGCGGGCAGATCACGAAAGTCGGTTGGGGACCTCAGCCGTTGGATTTCTCGCTCGACCCGCTGGTGGCCAAGGCCGTGCGCCTGCAGGGCAGCTTCAGCCACAATTTCGCGATATGGGAAAAGGTGATCGCGCTGCTCGCTTCCGGAAAACTTGATCCCACGCCGCTCGTCGGCCGGGTCGAGCCACTCGAGAATTGGCGCGTGTGTTTCGACGAGATGGCGAGCGGAGAAATTGTGAAAGGCGTGCTGAAACCGTAGAGACGTTAAGCTGAAACATTTCTCGAGATTGTTATGACAAATCAAAGGCCACTCACCGGCCAGGTCGCCGCTGTCACGGGCTCGGCGCAGGGGATTGGCGCAGGCATTGCGCTCAAGCTTGCCGCGCACGGCGCGCGCGTGGTCATTCACGGCCGCGAGAAAGAAGCTGAAACGGCGGAAAAAGTTCGTAAGTCCATCCAGGAAGTCGGCGGCGAGGCGATTGTGGCCCTCGGCGACCTGCGCGGCGAAGTTAATTGCCGCAACGTCGTCCGCCAGTCCGTCGAACAGTTCGGCCGGCTCGACATCCTGGTTAACAACGCCGGCGTCGTGCATCGCGGCACGATTGAGAGCACGTCAGTCGATCTGTGGAACGAAATCCTCGACACCAATCTTCGCGCCCCGTTCATTTGCTGCCAGGAAGCCGTCAAGCACATGAAGGACCGCCGCAGCGGCTGCATCATCAACATCGGTTCCGTGAACGCACATTTGGGCTTGAAAAAGATCCTCGCCTACTCGGCCTCGAAGGGCGGGTTGATGACCTTCACGAAAAATCTGGCGAATTATCTGACGCAATACCGTATTCGTGTCAACCAGATCAATCCCGGCTGGGTGCTGACGGAAGGCGAGCATATTGTGAACACCGTCGTGGAGGGCAAAAGCGAAAACTGGCTGGAAGAGGCGGTGAAGTCGCGTCCCTTCGGACGCATGCTGTTGCCCGAAGACATCGCCAACGCCGCGCTGTTCTTCGCCACCAACGAACTCGTCAGTGGCGCGGTGCTCGACTACGAGCAGCTTCCGTTTGGCGCGCCGGCGGAATGAAGATCCCCAAGCGGTCACTCTCATGAAACTCGCCGCATTTCCCAAATGCTTCATGGACCCGCTCGTACGCGACCGCACGATGACGGTCTTCGATTGGATCGAGATGGCCGCGGGCCTGCCCCTTGACGGCCTGGAGATGTACGACGGTTTCTTCACCAGCCTCGAGGAAGCCTATCTGGCGAGAGTGCGCGCGGCGATCGAGCAGCACGGCTTCGTGATGCCGATGCTCTGCTGCTCGCCCGATTTTACCAAGCCGGACGCCGACGAGCGCCGCCGCGAGGTCGAGCGCGAAAAGACGATGATCGAAGTCACGGCGCGCCTGGGCGGCGGGTTTTGCCGCGTGCTCTCGGGCCAGCGCCGTCCCGATGTTTCGCGCGAGCAAGGGATTTCTTGGGTTGTGGAATGCATCCGCGAACTGTTGGAAACCGCAGAGAAAAATAGAATCGTCCTCGCCATCGAGAATCATTACAAGGACAACTACTGGGCGCATCCCGAATTCGCGCAGCACCGCGACGTTTTCCTCGAGATCGTGAGCCGGATCGAGTCCCCATGGTTCGGCGTGCAATACGACCCATCGAACGCCATCGTCGCCGGCGAAGATCCCATCGAGCTGCTGGAATGCGTCAAGCACCGCGTGGTGACGATGCACGCGAGCGACCGCTTCCTCAAGCCCGGCCACACGCTCGAGGAGTTGCGGCGCGTGGAAGATTCGGTCGGGTACGCTTCGATTCTCTCGCACGGTGTCATCGGCCAGGGGCTGAACGACTATCCGCGCATCTTCGCCATCCTGCGCGAGGCCGGCTACCAGGGCTGGATTTCAATTGAAGACGGAATGAACGGTCTGGAGGAGATACGCGCCTCGGCGGAATTCTTGCGCGGAATGATGGCGGGCTAAAACTCTGGCTTGCGGATTGGGCTTACTGGTCCAGCCTTCCCATCGCTCGGAGGTAGGTCTCGACCATCTTGGTGAAGGCGCGGACCTTGTTGGGGAGATCGTGGACAGCGAACTCGGCTGTCTGCTTGATATCCTCGGCGGCGCTGAGCTGGATCCCGACGGCATCCAGCGCGGCTTCCAACGGGTATTCAATCCCCGCCACCGACGTGGGATTGAAGCTGATGGAGCCTTTCAGTTCGCGCTCGATTTTGTCGGCGGTTGCCCTCACGCCATCCTGCATGCGAAGGAATGTCTCCCAGGTGGGCCCCTGGCCGGGGAAACCTTGGAGAGCGTGCTTCTTCCCCTGGTATTCGAGTTCACAGCCCAGCCATTCGAGGTCTTGGGCGAGTCGGAGAAGTGGTGGCGCGGACATGGCGGATATTGTACTTGAATTCGGGGACGGGGCGAGTGCAGCCCAGGGGGTTCAGCCGTCTGCGCTCAGCAGGGAGTTCAAAGTCAAAGGTCAAAAGTCAAATGTCAAAGGTCAAAAGGACTCTTGCTTGGGACTTTTGACTTTTGACTTTTAACTTTCAACTCTGAACTTCCCCGAGGTTCCTATGGAATATCGGCAAATACTGCACACCGACTTAAGCGTCTCGCGAATCTCTTTCGGCACCATGACCTTCGGCGCGCAGACCGACGAAGCCGCGGCCGCGCGCATGGTGGACGGTTGCCTTGATGCGGGAGTCAATTTCTTCGATACGGCAAACGCCTACAACCTGGGCCGGTCGGAGACGATACTGGGCAAGGCTCTCGGCCCGCGCCGCGCGAAAGTGATCCTGGCCACGAAGGTCTTCAACAAGATGGGAGACGCGCCGGATGATCGCGGGCTCTCTCGCGCCGCCCTTCATAAAGCGCTCGACGCGAGCCTGAAGCGGCTCGGCACCGATTACGTGGACATTTATTATATGCACCAGCCCGATTACGGTGTGCCCATCGAAGAGACGCTCGCCGCCATGGATAAAGCCGTGCGCGCGGGCAAGGCGCGGTATCCCGCGGTCTCGAACTACGCCGCGTGGCAGGTCGCCGAGATTCACGCGATGGCGGAGAAGAACGGGTACAAACCGCCGCGCATTTCGCAGCCCATGTACAACCTCCTGGCGCGCGGCATCGAGGAAGAATACCTGCCGTTCTGCCGGCGCTTCGGCGTGGCCGTCGTGCCTTACAATCCGCTTGCCGGCGGGCTGCTGACCGGCAAGCAGGCGCGCGAACGCGGGCCGATCGCGGGCACGCGCTTCGACGGCAACAAGATGTACCAGGACCGCTACTGGCACGATGACTACTTCGCGGCGGTGGAGGAGTTGAAGGGAATCGCGCGCGAGGCCGGGAAGACTTTGGTCGAGCTGGCATTCCAATGGCTGCTCACTCAGCCCGCGGTTGATTCGATTATTCTCGGCGCGTCGCGGCTCGAACAGCTCGAGGAAAACCTGAAGGCGTGTGAAGGTGACACGCTCGACGCAAAGACGCTGGAACGCTGCGACGCCGTCTGCCGCCGCTTGCGCGGCATCACGCCGAAATACAACCGGTAGACGGGATTAGACAATTATGAATTCTGAATTATGAATTATTAACTCAGGAACCTGCCCGGCAA
>CAZTHM010000164.1:0-4386 GCA_964613505.1 uncultured Acidobacteriota bacterium
GCGACTGAGGAGAGCCCAGGCGGGACGGACAAGATGTCACCCCGGAGGCAGCGCTAGTGCCGTTCCAACTTGTAGGAGCTCATGGGCGCACGAAATTGCAGGCGGTCTAGCGCAATTGGAGGAGTAAGGGTGAGTAGGCGTAACAGGTTGGAACGGCACTAGGAGGCGGGTTCTTCCTGGGCGACGTAGATCGTAGTGCGATTGCGTCCGGCGCGTTTGGATTCGTACAGCGCCTTATCGGAAGCCTGGAGGAGCTCTTCCAGCGTGTGCCCGTGCTCGGGGTAGACGGCGATCCCCAGGCTGACCGTCAGTTGGGGGAGAGGCTTCTCAGTTCCCGAAGGGACCACCATGCGTTCCACGGCCAGGCGGATGCGCTCCCCCAGCCGCAGGCACCCCTGGGTGTCGGTTTCCGGCAGAATGGCGACAAACTCTTCGCCGCCGTAGCGGGCGGCAAGGTTGGCTTCGCGCATGGCCTGGGTGGCGGTCTTGGCAAATTGGCGAAGGAGCCGGTCTCCCACTTCGTGGCCGTAGACGTCGTTGAATTCCTTGAAGTGGTCGAGGTCCATCATGATGAAGCCGAGCGGCTGGCTTTTGCGGCGGGCCATGGCCAGGAGCTTGCGCGCGTATTCTTCCAGGAAGCGCCGATTGTAGAGGCCGGTGAGCTCATCAACGTTGGCCTGCTGCTTGGTCGTCTCGAGCAGGCGCAGGTTGGAGAGCGCCGACGCCGCGCCGCTCAGGTAGCTTTCCAGAAGGCTTTCGCGTTCCGTCGTCCAGTAGTCCTTCAGACCTTCGACGCGGACGGCCCCGATGATCACACCGCCGGCGATGAGCGGGCCGCAGTAGTAGCTTCCCTCCCCGGGGATCACGAATTTCGACGGGCAGGGCGGCTCAACGCTCACGTCGTTGACGCGGAAGTGGCGTCCGGTGCGGACGGCCTTGCAATTGTGCGGCTCGGCGATCACCGGCCAGTCGCGCAGTTCCTCCGGCAGGGGAGCGAGCGTCGCCACGGCCTCGAGGAGATTCTCCTGGGAGTTGAGCTTGAAAATGATGACCTGGCGGGGATGAAACCGTTCCCGGATGGAGAAGAGAGCGTGGTCGTAGATTTCACCTTCCGAGGTGCACTGCGTGACGGCCTCAGAGAAGCGATTCAGCGACGCCATCTCCTCGCGCTCCTGGCGCAGCGCGGAGGTCATGTGGGAGAAGCTCTGGGAGAGGATGCCGAATTCGTTGTCGGTAGGAGCCGGCAGGGAAATCCGGAAGTCCCCGCGACTGACGCGTTCCGAAGCTTCGATCATCTGGCGTACGGGTTGCTCGAGCAACCCAGTCACCTCGCGCGTGACATACAGGACAATGAGCGCCACCAGCAGTGCCACACCGAGCGCCACCGCCAGCATGCGGCGCATCTGCTGCTCCTCCTCGCGCATGGCGTTGAGGTTTTCGGCGCGGTCCTCTTGCAGAAGTCTCTCGATCAACTGGCGCACCGTTGCCATGCGCCGCTCCCCCTCGCTCAGGGTAAGTGGGACATCGAGGGGAACGCCGCGGTTGATGCGGCTGATAGTGCGGTTGGCAAAATCCGCCTGAAAACGCGAGAGGGCGTCCGCAATGGAGTTGACCTCCGCCGTCTGCGCCGGTGAGGCGGCCTCGAGTTCCCGCAGATTGGCCACGTCGCCGGGAATCACCGAGGCGGCTTGCTCGTAAAGGGTCAGTGCCGAGGCCTGCTGGGTGAAGATAAAGCCGCGCACCCCCATGTACATCTCGCCCACGTGGCGCAATAACTCCTCGCTTTGCGCGATGCTTTCCAGGGACCGGCGCGTGCCGCGGTTGGCGTGCAGGGCCATCCAATAGGAATAGAAAAGCAATGCGATGGCGCACAACAAGACCAGGAGCGGGGGGATCGTCACCAGCAGGATCTGTTGGCGAATTTTCAGATTGCGAATCGAGAAAGCCATTTCGGTCCGCTCCGCAGGACCTCCTTGAGGGAACCTACCTCATATTATCCGTGCCGTCAACCCGCCCCCAGAGGGACGAGCCGCCCGCCGCGCACTAACCGCCCGAGCGCGCACTTGCCCGGCCTGGCCCGCGCACGAATCGCGCCAGTTTCCTGAGGCTCGAGAGCAACGGGCTGAAGCGCGAAAGGTCCAGCGCGTTCGAGCCGTCGGAGAGAGCGCGCGCGGGACGGTCGTGCACTTCCATGAAAATCCCATCCACGCCCGCCGCCACGCCGGCGCGCGCCAGCGTCTCGATGAACTGCGGCTGGCCGCCGCTGCGCGTTCCTTCGCCGCCGGGCAACTGCAAGGCGTGCGTGACATCGAGGATGACGGGGCAGCCGAATTCCTTCATCACCGCCAGCCCGCGCATGTCCACGACGAGATTGTTGTAGCCGAAAGAGCTCCCCCGCTCGGTGACCAGGATGCGATGGTTGCCGGTGCTCGCCACTTTCTGGATGGCGTGACGGATGTCCCAAGGCGAAAGAAATTGCCCTTTCTTGATGTTGACAACCGCGCCGGAGCGGCCCGCCTCCACCAGCAAGTCCGTCTGCCGCGAGAGAAAAGCGGGAATCTGAATGACGTCGCAAACTTCCGCCGCCGGGCCAACCTGCGCGACCTCGTGAACGTCAGTCAGCACGGGCACGCGATACTTCCGCTTGATGCCCGCCAGGATCTCGAGCCCGCGCTCGAGCCCCGGGCCGCGGTATGACTCAAGCGAAGTGCGGTTGGCCTTGTCGTAGGAGGCCTTGAAGATAAGAGAGACGCCGAGTTTTCGCGCCGCGGCAGCCAGCCGCTCGGCCATCTGGAAGGCGTGCCGCTCACTCTCCATGACACACGGGCCCGCGATCAGGAATAGCGGCTGGCCGGCGCCGGCGCTGAACTTGCCGATGCGAACCGGAACACTCATATCACGCTTCCGCGGGGGCGGCATCGCCGGCGGCCTGCAGGGCGGCGGGCGCGTGCTGGGCGGCCGCAACGCGAACCTCTGCGGGCCGCTCGCTTCTTGCTTCTCCGCTCCGGGCACTCAGGCGCTGCTTGCGCTGCTCGCAGGCGGCGCCGATGAAGGCTCGAAAGAGCGGATGCGGCGCCAGGGGCCGCGATTTGAATTCCGGATGGAACTGGCAGCCGAGAAACCAGGGGTGGTCGCGGATTTCGACGATTTCCACGTAAGTCCCATCCGGCGTCGCTCCCGCAATATCGAGGCCGTGTGCGACCAGCACCTCTTCGTATTCGCGGTTGAATTCGTAGCGGTGCCGGTGGCGCTCGGAGATCTCCAGCGCGTCGTAGGCCTGAGCCGCAAAGGACCCCGCCTTGAGCCGGGCCGTCCACGCTCCCAGGCGCATCGTTCCGCCCAGTTCGTCGATTCCGCGCAGCTCGCGCAGCTTGTAGATGACGCGATGCGGCGTCGAAGGATCGAACTCGGAACTGTCCGCGCCCTCCAGCCCGCAAACGTTTCGCGCGTATTCAATCACCGCGCATTGCATTCCGAGGCAAATCCCGAAGTAAGGCACCTTGCGGGTGCGCGCGAACTGAATGCCACGCAGCATCCCGGGGATTCCGCGCTTGCCAAAGCCGCCGGGGACGAGGATCGCATCCAAGCCTTCGAGCTGCTCTTCCCAGCGCTCGCCTTCCAGACCCTCGGCCTCGACCCAAATCACGTTCACCTTGACGTTGTTGGCGATTCCGCCGTGGGCCAGCGATTCGTTCAGGCTTTTATACGAATCCTGGAACTCCACATACTTTCCCACAATTCCAATCGTGACTTCGCCGGCGGGATGGTGCAGGCGGTCGACCAGGTCCGTCCAGGCCTGCGTGTTGCGCTCCGCGGTCGGAAGCTTCAGGCAGCGGAGGATCTGCGTATCCAAACCTTCACTCGCTAGGACCAGCGGCACTTCGTAGATATTGTCAACGTCTTTGGCGGTAATCACCGCCTCTTCCGGAACGCTGCAGAACAGCGCGATCTTGGATTTGATGTCCGGGGAGAGGAAACGGTCGGTACGGCAGAGGAGGATGTCCGGCTGAATACCGATTTCGCGCAGCTCCTTGACGGAGTGTTGCGTGGGCTTGGTCTTCAACTCGCCCGACGCGCCGATAAACGGCACCAGCGTCAAATGCACGAAGACCACGTTGTCGCGCCCCTGCTCCTGGCGCATCTGGCGGATGGCCTCGAGAAAGGGGAGCGATTCGATATCGCCCACCGTACCGCCCACTTCCACGATGGCCACGTCCACTTCGGTCGAGATCTTGCGGATGGCGGCCTTGATTTCATTGGTCACGTGCGGAATCACTTGCACGGTTTTCCCCAGGTAGTCGCCGCGCCGCTCCTTGGTGATGATGGTTTCGTAGATGCGCCCCGCCGTGCAGTTGTTGTCGCGCAGCATGCGGGCGTGCGTGAAGC
>CAZTHM010000164.1:4396-8058 GCA_964613505.1 uncultured Acidobacteriota bacterium
CGGAGAAGTTTTTGTGCCCCAGGTCCAGGTCGGTCTCCGCGCCGTCGTCGGTCACGAAAACTTCTCCGTGCTGGAAGGGACTCATCGTGCCGGGATCGACGTTGAGATAGGGATCGAACTTCAGGAGTGAAACCTTCAGGCCGCGTGCCTCCAGCAAACACCCGATCGACGCCGAGGCCAGCCCCTTTCCCAGCGAACTGACTACACCCCCGGTCACAAAGATATATTTGGCACCCATACGCCTCCTGAAATTATGATGTCGGTTTGGTAGTGTCGTCCCAAAGGGTTGATACAGCGTTCCCGGCGACTTCGGGCAACGCCTGGACTATTTGCTTGTACCGAAGAAATTCTTGCACGGCAGGATTCGGTACGGGCAATTATCCGCCCAAGCCCGTGAGTGTGTCAACGGCAAATTCCGAAGGGAATTAACAAAAAATGGACGAGATCGTTACACGGGAGAAATCCCCCCGCCATTCTTCGTCTTTCATCTATGTTAGAATGGGCTTTGGGTGACACTGGTTCAGTGTCAAAAATAGGCGCCGCCACGTAAACGAAGCCGGCTATGGACGGGATGGCCGCAACCATGAGACCTCGCCTCCGACACAGGGCGTGTCGACTGGGGGCACTCGGTGCCGTTGCGATTGCGCTGCTCAGTTTCCCTGCATTGCGCGTGCCGGCCGGTGACGACACCCATCCGGCGCCGCCCGACAAAAAAGAAGGTGCGCAGATTCGCGTCCAGCAGGGCACGATCCACCCGGCGCCCATCCAGGTTGACGTCAACATCGTGGTCGTCAACGTGACCGTCACCGACCCCTTTGACCGGATCGTAACGGGCCTGGACCAGGAGAATTTTCAGGTGTACGACGAAAAAGTGGAACAGCAGATCATGACTTTCTCGACCGAGGATGCGCCCATCTCGGTGGGCCTGATCTTTGACTCCAGCGGATCGATGGGGGACAAAATTCAGAAATCGAAGGAGGCAGCCCTTCAGTTCTTCAAGACATCCAATCCCCAGGATGAGTTTATGCTCATCAACTTCAGCGAGCGACCGAATTTGCTCTCCAGTTTCACGTCGAAGTTCGAGAACGTGCAGGACCGCCTGATCTTCGTGAAGTCAGGCGGCAAGACCGCATTGCTGGACGCGATCTATCTGGGCCTCAGTGAAACCAAGAAGGCGACCACCAATCGCAAGGCCCTGCTGGTGATCTCCGACGGCGGAGACAATCACAGCCGCTACACCGAGAACGACGTCAAGAAAGCGGTCAGGGAAATGGACGTGCAAATCTATGCGGTGGGGATCTTCGAACCTCTGAGCGCGCGCACCCGGACGCCGGAAGAAGCGCGCGGCCCCAGCCTGCTGGCGGAACTGGCCGAGATCTCAGGGGGCCGGATGTTTAGCGTCGAGGACGCTAACGAATTGCCGGACATCGCGGAGAAAATATCCATCGAACTGCGCAACCAGTATGTGATTGGCTACAAGCCGTCCAACTTGGTCCGCGACGGCCGCTGGCGGCGCATTCGAGTCAAACTCAATCCGCCCAAGGGCCTTCCCCCGCTCCAGGTTTACGCCCGCACCGGATATTATGCCCCGACCCAGTAAGGTGAAAATGAACGCCAGAGTTTTCAGGATCTTACTGCTCAGCGCGTTGATGGGCGTGTCCGCCCTGCTCGGAGCCCAGGCGCCTCACACACAAACTCCGGCGCCCACGCCCGAAAAGAAGCGCGACGAATTCACCATCAATGTGGACGTAAACCTGGTGGTCCTCCACGCTACGGTGCTTGACCGCAAGGGCCGGCAGATCAACGACCTCCGCCAGGACAGCTTTCGGGTTTACGAAGACGGCGTGCTCCAGAAACTCTCCGTCTTCTCTCACGCCGATATCCCGGTGACCATGGGCATCGTCATCGACGACAGCGGCAGCATGAAGGAGAAGCGTCCGGCGGTCAACGCCGCCGCGGTCACCTTCGTCCGGACTTCAAATCCGCAGGACCAAGTCTTCGTCGTCAACTTCAACGACGTCTACTACCTCGACACACCCGGCGATTTCGCCGCCAACCTCGAGGAACTCAAGTCGGCGCTCGACAAGATCGATTCCCGCGGCGGCACGGCGCTCTACGACGCCCTCTACGCCTCCCTGGACCACGTCAAGCTCGGGAATCGCGACAAGAAAGTTCTCCTCGCCATCACCGATGGCGAAGACAACGCCAGCCGCTACTCTCTCGACGAGCTGATCCGCAGCGCGCAGAAATCCAATACCGTCATCTACGCTATCGGCCTGCTCGGATCGGACGAACCGGGCGGCTTGTTCAAGATCCGCCATGCCAGCGCCCGCCGCGCGTCCAAGGTCCTGGAAAAGGTCACGCAAGTCTCAGGCGGGCAGTCGTTCTTTCCCAGGTCGCTGGAAGAAGTGGAAGCGACCTGCGTGCAGATTGCGCGCGACATCCGCAATCAGTACACGCTAGCCTACTATCCCACCAATGCCAAGAAAGATGGGACATTCCGCACCGTGAAGGTGGACGCCGTTCCCTCCCGCAGCCGGGAGAAACTCGTGATACGAGCCCGCCCCGGATACTTCGCCCCTAAGGCGCCGGAACCAGCGCGCCCCGCCTCGGGGAATTAGCCTTCCCGCTCAATCCGTCCGGCCCAACAGTCCTCCGATAGGCTTGAGGACGGCTATGGCTTCTGCTGCAGCACCACGTAGCGGCTGATGGAATATCCCAGCACCGCGCCGGCGAAGGCGTCGGAAGGAAAATGCGATTGCAGAGAAACTCGGGAGAACCCAATTAGGCCCGCCAGCGGATACGCCACCCACGGCACCCAGCGATGGCGCTTGTACCGCTCGGCGAAGATTGTGGCCACGGAGAAGGCAGTGATGGTGTGACCGGAGGGAAAGCTGCCCCGCCCGCTGATGACTCGCCCGTGCGATTTGAACCAGGTGTGGGAGAAGTCGCCGTCCGCCGGGATTTCGACCGGGCGACGGCGTCGATCGACGTTCTTCATCACCAGAGTCAGCAACTGCGCGTCCAGCACGGCCTCACCCGCCAGCAGTGCGGTATTCTGCGCGTACTTGTCTTTTCGCGCCAGACCGACAGCGTAGAAGGAGAGGGGGAAGATTGCGTTCGCGAGCGATGTGTTGCGCGCGCTGAACACGCGGTTGAAATCCCTGAAGCTGTTGGTGCGGCGGAAGTAAGGCGCGGTGTGAGGGTCGAGTGCCACCAATCCTGCCGTCGCCAGCACGAAGGCCAGCGCCGGCGTGACGTGTTTGCCTTGCGCCGCCCGCACGGGGAAGAGCCAGATCGGCTTCTGGTCGCGAAGGGCGTTAGGGAAAAGCAGCTTCCAGGAGGTCTGCCGGTCGCTGGTAGTCGCGGGCTGTGCGTTCGCGGCCGGTGTCGACGCTGCTGAGAGATCAGCGGCAGGTTGGGCGGGTTCTTGCGCGCGCAAGGTTGCGGCCGCGCCAAGAAGCAGAACCGCGAAAAGTGGTTGCGCCCCCGAGGGAATCACTATCAGCGATACTAAACGACGCCGCGACTTCTGGCAACGAAACTCCGCTGGCGACACACTTGTTCGCCATACCGCGACACTGAGACACCACAGCCCGCGAAAGGTGGGTGACCTCCCACACGCTCTACTTCGCCTTGAAGCTGGCGCTCAAAACCTGGTC
>CAZTHM010000165.1:0-8045 GCA_964613505.1 uncultured Acidobacteriota bacterium
CTCCGACGCCAACCGCAAGGCCCGCGATGAAGCCTGGACCCGCTGGAAGGCGCTGCTTAAAAAGGTCTTCGGAGGATAGAGCACGATGTAGAGCGGCCCGCCAGTTGGCGGGCAGGCTTCACGCTGCCAAGTTCGCGGCGCCGACCTCCAGAGCCTGTGAGAAGACGTGTCTTTGTAGCGGCGGGCTTCAGCCCGGCACGTTCAGAATCAAGAAGGTGCCGCCCTGAAGGGCGCCCCTACGATGACGAATTCCAGGTTTTCACACAGACTCTTCAGGCCGGCAATCTGGACCCCCGCTTTCCGCCAGCCTACCAAACCGTTTTGAGGAGGGGGGAACGGCGGAGGCGCTCGTTGCGGGTGACCAGAGCCATGCCTTCCGCGCGCGCCGTGGCGGCGATGAGCCGGTCGGCGGGGTCGTGTGGGAAGTCTTCAGGGTATTGCGTGGCTAGCGCGGCGATTTCTGCCGTAATCGGTTTGAGAGTTGCGCCGGAACCCTCGACGACCCACCGCACCGATGCCTCGACCGAGCCCGGCGCTCGAAGACGGCCATGTGCGAACATCAACGCAAGTTCCCAAATGCTGATGGTGGCGATCGCAACCCCTTGATTCGACCGCGCACGGCGGATGGCTGAAGCGGCCTTGACAGAGAGGCGGCTTGGGTCGGCCACCAGCCAGGCCACGACATGAGTATCGAGGAGGATCAACGAAGGGCCTCCCAATCCTCAAGGGGGACAACGGGGGACTCGATATCTCCGACGATCTCGACCACCCCCTTGAGGCAGCCAAAGCCGTCCTTGCGCGGCGCGGCCACCGGCACGAGTTTGGCCACCGGGCGCCCGCGCTTGGTGATGACCACCGGCTGCCGCGTGGTGCGCACCTGCTCCATGACCCTCAGGCAATGCGTCTTGAACTCTCCCGCCGGCATGTGCTTCATGGATACCTCCAAAAGACCATGGTCATATTATAATGACCATTGGGATTGGGCGCAAGCGCGTGCAGGATGCTAGCCACGGTAAGGCTTTTTCTGACCGTGGGCCTTCCCTGGGACGAACCCACGGTCAATTCAAATTGTGAATTGACCGTGGCTACCAACTTCGGGTTCAGGGCATTTCGTCGAAGGTCGGCGGATATGCAGTATTCGCTGGGTGCGAAAGGTAAATCTTCTTTATCACGGCGCTTGTGGTGCGAATCGCCTTCTCAACCCGATTCAGAAGCTCATCCGTATTGTAGAAGAGGCGATTGGAGACCTTGTAGTGGATAAGGTCGTTGCGAAGGTCTTTGAATGTCCCAAAATCGGCCCATAGAGTTGTATCTTTATCGAGCCGCGCGCCGCCGAAGAGCGCGACTCCTTGGTTCAGTTTCTCACTGATCCATACTTGGCCACGCTTCTCAGTCCACTGGTCTATTTCTTTTGGGGTCATTTGCGCTTTGTTGCGTTCAACGTGCTCGTCGATAAACTGATTGATGCAAGACTCGATGGCAGCAAAGGCGAACAAGATTGACCCACGAAGGTTCCGCCACGTCACAAACGGGTCCACCTGCTTGTTCTTATGGTTCGCCCGTGCTTCCCGAAAGAAGTGTAACGCATCCTTGTACATTTCCTGCTGCATGCTGACTACAATTGCATCCCCGCCGTGACTTTGGCTGTGCGTAATCGGTTGGCTGCTCTGAGATCCCAGCCGATGTTGAAAGGAAACACGATCGGAGGAGGGTAGCCCCTCCTCAATCCGTGCCTTAGTCGATTCCAAGATACGTTTTGTTTTCGCAATTACATTCCTAAACCATGTGACCATGGCATCGCCCCCGCTGCGCGGCCGTCGCTTCTATGAAGTAGGACGGCACCAAACGTCGTCCAGCGCTAATGTACCACGTCATAGCGCAGAGCTGCGCTCTGCGCCAGCCACGAACCCCGCCGCTGCACAGCGACCGCACTCCAAGGCGCGGCGGGCTCGGTGCTATAATGCCAGCAGGCTGGTGGCATGAAAAAGGCGCCGGGCATTCTGGTTCTCCTGCTGGTGGTTGGCAACTTGTGGGGAGCGGCCTCGCCCCGCAGCGTCCTGGTTTTCCCCTTTGAAAACAAAAGCGCGCGCGCGGACCTGAACTGGATTTCCGAGGGTTTCGCGGAGGTGCTGGCCTCGCGGATGGCCGCGCCGGACCGCGTCGTGCTGGGCCGGCGCGAGCGCGAAGCGGCGTGCAAACAACTGGCGATTCCCGCCGCGACGCCGCTGACCCTCGCCAGCGTCTTCAAAGTGGCGGAAACCCTGGGAGCGGACTGGGCCATCACGGGCAACTTCAACGTCGAGGGCAACCGCCTGACGGCGCGCGCCCAGTTGCTGGAGGTGCGCCGGATGCGGCTGGCGCCCGCGCTCGAAGCCAGCGGGGAGTTGGCCGACCTGGCGGACCTGCAGACGCGCCTGGCCTGGCGCATGCTCGCCACCCAGGATCCCGGCTTCACGGTGGGAAAGGAAGAGGACTTCCAAAAGCTGTTCCCCGTAATTCGTCTCGACGCGTTTGAGAATTACATTCGCGGAACCCTGGCGACTGACAACGAAAGCCGGGTCCGATTTCTGACCGAAGCCGACCGCCTGAATCCCGCCGACCGGCGCGCTGCCCTGGAATTGGGCAGACATTACTTTGACGCCAAGGACTACGAGAGCTCGGCGCGCTGGCTGCGAAAGATTGACTACAAAGATCCCAACTATCTGGAGTCGCTCTTCATCCTGGGCGTGGACGAATTCTTCCTGGGCCACGATGCCGCCGCCGAGAAGGCTTTCGGAGAGCTCTCGGAACAGATTCCTTTGAACGAAGTCTGGAACAACCTGGGCGTGCTGCGGGCGCGGCGCAAGCGCTACGAAGATGCCATGTCGGCTTTTGAGGGCGCGCTCAAGGGAGACCCCACCGACCCGGTGTTCAACCTCAACCTCGGGGTGTGCCTGAGCTTCCTGAAACGTCCCAAGGAAGCAACTCGGTACCTGGAGGAGGCCGCCCGGCTTTCGCCCGACGACGCCGAAATACACTTGCTGCTGGCCGAGGCTTTCAGCGCGGAGTGGAATGTAGAAGGCAAGGAGCGCGAGCTTCGCTGGCTGGCTGACAACGGAGACACGTCCGTTCCCGACGCCAGCCCGGACCTGCTGCCCCACCTGCGCCTGAAGAAGAACTACGATGGCCGCGCCTATCGCCTGCTGGCGTTGGCGATGCGCAACGCGCTCGAAGAGCACTTGCAACGGGTGCCGGTGGCTCGTCATGCGGAGATCCACGTCATCCGGGGGAGAGAATTCCTGGCGGACCGCAAGCTGCGCGAAGCAGAGTATGAATTGCGCGAGGCTCTCTCGCTCGCTCCGAACGACAGCGAGGCGCACTTGACGCTGGCGCAGGTCTACCAAGCCGCGGGCCGGCACCAGGAAGCGGCGGCGGAGATCGAGCATTCCTTGCGGCTGAAGGACTCGGTCACCGCGCGTGTGCTCCTGGCTCGCGTTTACCTTTCGATGGATCAACCGGAAGCTGCTCGCGCCCAGGGCCGCGCGGCTCTGGCGCTGGATCCCACCAACCGCGAGGCGCAAATGCTGATGGCCCGGATTCCTCAAGCCGCGTCCGCCGGGGGGAAGAAACCATGAGAACAATAAATTCCAGGATTATTTTTGCTTTGTTTGTTGCCACGTTCGGTTGCGGGCTCTCGGTCGGTGGCTCGCCGCCGGCGACACAGCCGCGCGTGGTGGTGCTGACCCTCGACATGATGGTGCACCAGGTCAGCGCGGAATACATTATTCGCGGCATTCACGAGGCGAATGCCAGCCAGGCGGATGCCATCCTGCTGCAGTTGGACACGCCGGGCGGGCTGTCAAACTCGATGCGCGCGATCGTCCAGGCTATTCTGGAATCAAAAACCCCGGTGATAACGTACGTTGCGCCGAGCGGAGGCAGCGCGGCTTCGGCGGGATTGTTCATCCTGCTTGCCGGCGACGCGGCGGCGATGGCTCCCAGCACGACGACCGGCGCCGCACATCCCGTCATTATTTTCGGCGCGGATATCGGCAAGACTATGGAAACCAAGATCGAGAATGATGCCGCGGCTTACATCCGCAGCCTGGCTGATAAGCGCGGACGCAACTCCAAGCTGGCGGAAGAAGGTGTCCGCCAGAGCCGCTCGTTCACGGAGAAGGAGGCGCTGGACGGAAACCTGATTGATGTCATCGCACCCAGTCCGCAGGAATTGCTCGTCAAACTCGACGGCAAGACGATCAAGCGCGTGAACGACACGACGGCGACCTTGCATCTGGCCAACGCGGTGCTCGACGCGCGCGTCATGGGGCGCCGGGAACGTATCTTTTCCTGGATCGCCGATCCCAATATCGCTTTCCTGCTGGGGGCGATCGGGTTGGCTTGCATCTACATCGAATTCACTCATCCGGGCCTGATCGCTCCCGGAGTGGTGGGAGCCGTGGCGCTTGTGCTGGCTCTGTACGCGTTCAATCTGCTGCCCATTAACACTCTCGGTGTGCTCCTGATTCTGCTGGCCCTGGTTCTGTTCGCCCTGGAAGTCAAAATCACTTCCCACGGGGCGCTGGCCGCGGGCGGAATTCTGGCGATGGTGATTGGAGCGATGATTCTGGTGGATTCGCCCTGGCCGGGCGCGCGCATCCGGTTCTCAACCGCGCTGGGCGTGGCCGCGCCGCTCGGGGCGATTACGGTCTTCCTGCTGCGCCTGGCGGTCATGGCCAAGCGGCGCAAGGCCGTGACCGGCGAGGCCGCGATGATCGATTCCCTGGGCATCGCGCAAACCGATCTGGAACTGACGGGAAAGATTCTGGTGCGCGGAGAGATTTGGGACGCGCGCGCCCAAGTGCGCGTTCTGCGCGGCACACGGGTGCGAGTGAGAGAAGTTGACAAGCTGACCCTGGTGGTTGAGCCGGTCGCCGATTCGGGCTAAACTGTGCGGCGTCGCGGGTGCGCCGCGGCGGACCGATTACGTCGAGGCCGAAGCCGGCGATTCTTGCGCTGAATTCCGTCAGTCTATTCCTCGGAGTCCTAGAAGGAGGGCGTCATGGGAAGCGTATTGGGCGTTGCGATCTTTTTTTTGGTAGTCTGGGTCATCAAGTGTATCAATATCTTGAATGAGTGGGAAAAAGCGGTCGTGCTGCGGCTGGGTCGGGTTCTCGCTGCGGACAAAGGGCCGGGGTTGATTCTGATCTTCTGGCCGATCGACCGCATGTACCGGATCTCGCTGCAAATCGAAACCTGGGACGTGCCGCCCCAGGACGTCATCACGCGGGATAACGTCTCGGTGAAAGTGAATGCGGTTCTCTGGTACCGCGTCCTCACCGCGCAGAAGGCTTTGATCGAGTTGCGCAACTACCGCTATGCCGTCGAACAGCTCGCCTCGACGGCCTTGCGGTCGGTGTTGGGCGAGGTTGAACTGGACGATCTGCTGTCCCAGCGGGATAAGCTCAACATGCGGCTGCAAACCATTATCGACGAGCAGACCGAGCCCTGGGGGATCAAGGTGACGCAGGTGCAGATCAAGCAGGTGGACCTGCCGCAGGAGATGCAGCGCGCCATCGCCCGCCAGGCCGAGGCCGAGCGCGAGCGCCGGGCCAAGATCATTCATGCGGACGGTGAGTATCAGGCGTCGGAGAAACTGGCGCAGGCGGGTGCCGTCATCAACCGCGAACCGGTGGCCATCACCCTGCGGTACCTCCAGACCCTGATGGAGATCGGAAAGGACAAGAACACCACCATCATCTTTCCGTTGCCGGTGGAACTGCTCACCGCAGTTTTCGGAAAGAATCTCAATCCGGCGTCAGGACCGTCCACCAAGTAGTCGCCGCGTTGCCAGACGCCCGGACGACCGGGCCGACCCGTTTCTAGAGGAGAGCTATGGCTGGGAGTGGCGAGAGAAAACACGATGAACGAGGACTCTCTGCCCGCTACCTTGTTCTGGTGTTTCTGATGGGCGTCGCCGCTTGCGGAGTTTTCTTTTCGCTCGGGTTCCTGGTCGGCTACAACGAACGGTCGGCGAAAACCGCGGGCATGACCGAGGAGGTGACGCCCTCGTCGGTCATCCCGCCCACCATCAATCAGCCGCTTGAAACTGTCCCAGTGACAAGCAAGGAGTCTGCGCCCGCCAACAAGTCTGCTGGCGAACAAGCGTCGGGGAAAGTCTCCTCCAAAGCGGAGAAAGAGGCATTATCAATGATTACTCGCGAGGCGCAGAAATCCGATAGCGACCTTCCCCCGCCCAGCGCCGCCATCGCGCACAACCGGCCCCCAGCGACTCCGGTAGGGGGAAAATCAACGCAGGTCGGCATGGGTTTCACCGTCCAGGTGGCCGCGTCGAAGGAAAAGCAGGATGCCGAAAAACTGGTCAAGGAATTGAAATCGCGCGGTTTCGCGGTTTTCCTCGTCCTCCCCGAATATGCCAACACCGGCGACAACCTCTACCGGGTTCAGGTCGGGCCGTATGGCACACGGGAGGAAGCGCAAATCGTTCGCGACAAGATTGCTAAGGAAGGATTTAAGCCGTTTATTAGACGATGAATCGCAAGTATGAAGTGTGAAGGATAAAGGCGGAAGGACGAAGTACGAAGGACAGAGAACTTCATTGGATCGTAGATCGAGCAGTCAGGGCAAAGCGGCGTGCAATTAACAACTGAAGACTGATAACTGCCAACTGCGGACTGATAACTGAAGTCCGACAACTGACAACTGACAACTGACAACTCTCCCTCATTCCTTGAGCACCGACTCCACAAGCGACTCTCCTAGCAACGCGCTCCAGACGTTCAGATTTCGTTTGGCCGCCAGCGCCTTGAGCGGATTCATGTTGTTTGCGAGCTTTCCGCTGCTCGACTGGCACCTGCTGGTCTGGTTTGCCTGCGCGCCGCTGCTCGTGGCGCTGGCTCAAGAATCGCGGCCGCGGCGAGGGTTCCTGCTCGCCTATTGCGCCGGAGCCGTCTTTCTGGCGGGGACGTGCCATTGGTTTGTAGATGTGGTGGAATTGCACGGCGGCGTCGCGCCCATTCTGGCATGGGGAATCCTGCTGCTTTTTGTTCTGGTCTTTGCTGCCCCCTTCGGCGCGTTCGGGCTGGTTGAAACCTGGGTGGCGCAGGTTTCGCGTCCTCTCGCTCTCGCGCTCAGCCCGTTTTTCTGGGTGGCGATGGAAATCGCGCGGACGTATCTGATTACCGGCTTTCCGTGGAATTTGCTCGGCTACCCCGTACAGGCGGACGGCCTGCGTCAAGTGGCTTCGGTTGCGGCTGTCTACGGCCTGTCGTTTCTGGCGGTCGCGACGAGCGCGCTCCTTGCCTGGGTCTGGCTCGAACCACGGCGCGTGGCGCCCCGCATCGCAGTTGTTGGCTGGGCGGTGCTGCTCATCCTGGCGAACTGGTTAGCGACTCCTGCCGCCTTGCCGAGTGGAACGCGCGTCGCACACCTCCTCCAGCCCAACGTCCCCATGGATCGGGAGAGCGGAGCCAAGTGGGCGCCTTGGCAGAATCCCGCGCCACTCCAGAACCTGGTGGCCATGAGTCTCACCAGCGTCGAGCGGGAAGGGAAGGCCTCTTTCGCACCGCTCATCATCTGGCCGGAGAATCCCGCCCCCTTTTATTTCGAGCGCGACCCGGTGTTTCGCGGCGCCGTCGAGCGCCTGGCGCGCGAGGCAAAATCCTACGTCGTCGTCGGCAGCGTGAACTACGCCGACTCGACCACCAGTCACCCCAAAAACACTGCCATGATCCTCGATCCCGAGGGCCGCGTGCTGCTCGCCTATGATAAAATTCATCTGGTGCCTTTCGGCGAATACGTGCCGTGGTGGGCCTTTCCCGGGCTGGTCGGGAAAATCACCCACGAGGCAGGCATGTTCGTTCCTGGGTCGAGCTATAAGACGGCCCGGACGCGCGACGGCGGCCTCGGCATCTTCATCTGCTACGAGGCGATCTTTCCGCAGTTGGTGAGGAAGCTCATCCCCGCGGGGCCGGGTGTGCTGGTGAATATCTCGAACGACGCCTGGTTTGGCGACACCGCGGCGGCCTTCCAGCACCTGAACATGT
>CAZTHM010000166.1:0-8039 GCA_964613505.1 uncultured Acidobacteriota bacterium
AGCTCGATCTCGCACGACCTTCGCCATCCCTTGACCGCCATCCTGGCTTACGCGGAGTTTCTCTCCGAGAGCCATCTCGACGATCCGCAGCGAAAAGACCTTTATCAGGAAATCCGCGTGGCGGTGAATCAGATGACGGATTTGATCGGATCGCTGCTGGAATTTTCGCGCGCCCGCGATGCCTTGCAGATGGTCTACGGCGATGTCGAGAATACACTTAAGAACGCCATCCAAATTGTCCGGGCGCAGCCGGATTTTCGGCGGATCAACATCACTCTGACGTGCGAGGGACCCACGGAGGGCTGGTTCGATCCCAAGAAACTGCAACGTGTCTTTCAAAACCTGCTGCTCAACGCCTGCGAAGCCGTCCCCCCTGAAACAGGCAAAATTGAAGTGCAAACCCGGCAAACATCTCAAGGTTTGGAAATCCGTGTCGTCGATAATGGGCCCGGAATTCCCGAACCCATCCGCGACAAACTCTTCCGTCCCTTCGTGAGCTACGGAAAAACCCACGGCACCGGCCTCGGACTCGCCGTGGTGCAGAAAATCGTTCAGGACCACGGCGGCAACGTGCACGCGCAAAGCTCCGGCGAGGGGGCAACGTTTGAATTAATCCTGCCGCTTACCGGCCCTTCCGGCGGCGTCTCCTCAAAGTAGCTGAGGGTTTTTCCGCGACTTCTAAAGCGGGCGGCGCGGCTCCATTCATTCTTTTTACAATTTCTCTACAGTGGTCTGACACCGCCATCCACCCCCGACGCTAATCTTCCAAGATGAATTCGTCTCCGGCCCCGAGAGGTGCCGGAACGCGGGCGCTGGTCTGCCACCGGATTCATTTTGGACGTGACGAACCAAATCAATATGACCTTCGGGGCGACCTTCAACTCGTTGCCAGAATTGCCGTGGCAGGAATCTTTCCTGCTGGCTGGGGTGGCGTGCGAAATCTCAACGAACTCCAACGATCTACTCGAACTGCTGCGAGCTACTTTTCAGGCAGACGAGGAAGACCAAGGACAACCCGACATCCGAATGCGTTTCTGGCTTGACCCTGCGGCGGAAAGCCGCCCCGGTCCGGGAATGCCTTACTTGCGGGGGCTTGGCCACTTGGTGTTTGCAGGATTCGACCACCAGAACGCTTTGCTGATCGACCTGCGAAGCCGGCGCGCCCTGGGGCGATTCTCACCGCAAACGGCTGCCGACCAGTCCTATTGGAAGCGGATGATTTTTCCGCTCGTGCTGGGCGTCGCCGGCGGGTCGCTGGGGATCACTGCATTGCATTGTGGGTGCGTCGCGCGAGATGGGAAGGGGCTTATCCTCGCCGGAGACTCTGGCGCGGGCAAGTCCACGCTCAGTTTGGCGCTTGCGCAGCGGGGCTTTGCCTTCCTCTCCGATGAATGGACGTATTTCTCCCGGCGCGACGGGCAAGTGCAGGCTTGGAGCCTCTCCAATCCGCTCAAGCTTCTGCCCGACGCCGCGGCGTTCTTTCCGGAACTCGCCGCGCTCGAACCCGCGGTGGCCATGAACGGCGAACTGGCTTTCGAGATTGACCCGGCAAAAGTCTTCGGCGTGCGCCGCGCGCTGCGCTGCCAGCCGCGCTGGCTGATTCTGCTCGAACGTGAGGAAGGTGCGGGCTTCAAACTTACGGAGATTTCCCCCGCCGAGGCCGCGTCGCGATTCGAGGAAGGTTTGCTAGCGGAAGACCCGGCCGCGATTAACACCCAGCGCCAGACCATTCGTAGCCTGCTCGAACTCCCATGCGCCTTGGTGCGATACGGCGGGAGCCCCCAGGCGGTGGCGCTCGCGCTTGAGCATTTTTGTGAGAGTGGATGATTCTGACTGTTGCAGCAGAGCGGGTAACCCAGAGGATGCAAACCGTAGCGGCGCGTGAAGATCGTCTCGGCCGCTTCTCGCCCACTCCGCTCACCACCGCGTTGTGTGTGATGGGCCGAACCTTGACGCTCGAGACAAACAGCGCGACGGTCCTTCGCCAGGCGCGGTGCGCCTTCGAGCCCTACGGCGTCGGATCTTTCGAGCAATCAGAGTTTCTCTGGCGCATCGTGTGCGAAACCGGCGAGCAGGCACCGGAAGCGTGGCCGGAGGTAAATGCCGTCGCAGGCGGCAGCCTTTGCCTGGCGCACTTCGGCCGTCAAAGCTTCTGCGCCGCTGACCTCGACGCCCGCGAAGCGGTTGGGTACATCCCGGAGATCCTGGCCGCGGACCAATCCGCTTTTTGCGGCATCTTTCTCGCCGCACTCTTCCAGAGCACGGCTTCGGCGCTGCGCTTGAAGCAACTCTCAGCCGCGTGCCTGGCTCTCGAGGGAAAGGGGCTCCTCCTCTTTGGCCCCTCGCAGCACGAGAAATCCGCGGTCAGCCGCCTCGCCGCAAGGCTGGGCTTGAAGTTCCACTCCGACCAGGCCACGTTCATCGAAACTAAGGGGGAAGGCATGAGGGCCTGGGGCCAATGCTGGCCCGCCCTTCCTCAACCCGACGCGCCGAAGGCCAATTCGGAAAGCTCGGCGGCATCGCGCCTGGTCAAGGGCGAGGGTGGAGCCTTGTTCGCCACGGAGCAGCATGCCTTGCGCCCCGTCTCCGCCCGCAGCGTTACACCCATTCTCTGCATTTTTCTCGAACCGGTGAGTTCGGAAGTGCCCCGCTTGAGTCCGGTCCACGGTCGCGAGTCATGGCGGCGACTGCAGGAAGAAGGTATGGCTGGCGCCGCCGATCCGTCGAGCCGCGAACGCGAGGCGGTTGCGCGCGCGCTCAGCAACCTGCCTGCTTATCGCCTGGCTTACGGCCGCGACCCCGGCGTGGCGGCAGTATTCCTGCACAGCATGCTGAAGGCACACAACCTTCTGGAGGCGCAATCGTGAACCACCGATTGGCTCTTCAGATTATCGATTGCTTAGGAGTGGCGGGGCCTGCCGGATCGGACTTCGCCGACCTGAAGACTTGGGACCGACGAAGTTGGTTGGTCATGCTGCCCTGGCTGCACACGAGCGGACTCGCGCTGCCCTTCTTTCGAACCCTTCGGGACCACGGCAGCGAGCGCCTCCTGCCGTCCGACGTCCGGACGCGATTGGAACACAATCAGGCCGACAACCAGGGGCGCGTTGTTCGAATGGCGGAGGAATTCGCCGCGCTGAACCGCTGCTTTGAAAACGCCGGCATTCGCTATGCGGCGCTGAAGGGATTCGCCTTGATTCCCGACTATTCGCCCGATGCTTCCTTGCGGACTCAGGCTGACTTCGATTACCTGATCGCGCCGGAGTCACTGCCGCAAACGGAGCAGGCCCTCCGCGCCGCATCCTATGTCCGCCAGAATCGGGACGACAGCAGCCCGGTTGTGTTTTTCCACTCCACGCGCCCACTGCGAATTCCGGCATGCGACGATGATTTGTACTGCGCGGCTCTGCCCCGGCGCCTGGAGCTGCACACCGCCTTGTGGAAGGCGGGCCCGGAGGCCATTCGCGCCACCTCTCTGGAAACCGCGCTGGAGCGCACTCGACTGCACGATTGGCAGGGACTCCGCTTCCCTGCCCTGGCGGATGAGGATGCTTTGATTTTCCAGGTGCTCCACGCGCTGCGTCACATCTTCGACTTTTGGTGCCGGCTCTCGACGCTGCAGGAGATCGCCCATTTCCTCGAGCGCCGCGCCCACGACGAGGTGTTCTGGCGCAGGTTCGTGGCGCGCGCCGAGTGCGACTCGGGATTGCCGCAGGCGACGGGCGTTATGTTCACGCTGGCGGCGGAACTGTTCGGCGCGAGCGTCCCCGCCGCGCTGGCCGGCTGGCTGGGAGAGAGCACGCCGCGTGCGATGAAGCTTTGGGCCGAGCGTTACGGGCACGACAGCGCTCTCGGGAATTTCATGGGAGACAAGTTCAGCCTCTTTCTCCTTCGCGAGTTCATTCCAGACGCTGTGGCGTGGCGCGTGGTCTCCCGGCGCCGGCTCTTTCCATTTCATCGGCCGAACCGGGCCGCTGAAGCACTCAGCCCACGGATGAGTTCGCGCCTGGCGGCGGGCCTGAAGCAGTCGCTCCACATAGCGCGGCGGGTCAAGTTTCACCTGGTTTCCGCGTTACGCCTGGGCTGGGAATATCCGCGTTGGCAGCGCGTGCTGCGGTCAGCGCCTGCGCCGGATGAGCACCGCGTCGCTCGAATGACTGCGCCTGTTTCAGCCGCGGTTCCCGTGCGCCTGGGCGAGCGCTGAGGGGCACGATCGGGAACCGCCGCTGTCACGACAGGACGCTGGCTGAAAGAGGATTCCTGAGGACGAGCATGTTTGACGTTCGCACCATTCTGATTGACGCCTACCTGGCCATATTCGACCTGGCCATCACTGCCTGCTGCTACCTGGTGCTGCTCTACCTCGAACTGGAGACCGGGGCGAATCTCAACTGGTTCACCTCGGAACGAATCCTTTCTCTCGGTTGGGTGCTGGGAGTCTGGCTCATTCTGCTGTGGTACTTCCGCATGTATCACTCGCGGCGGATGGCCACGGTCCTCTCCGACCTCGGAATCGTCCTCAAAGTGAGCTTGGCGGGGCTGGTGGTTCTCGAAGCGCTGGCGCACCTGGTGCCCGCGCTCCAGCCGACGCCGTTCTTTCTTATGCATTTTGCAGCCCTGACGTGCTCGGTGATGGCCGCAGCGCGCCTAGCCGTCCGCCTGCTTCTGCGCGAACTCCGCCGCCGGGGGCACAACATCAAAAATCTGCTCCTGGTGACGGGCCCGGAAAACGGCGAGCGCATCGCGCAGAAGATCGCGCAACGCGCCCACTACGGGTATCGCATCGTGCACCGACTGGAGCTTCGCGGCCGTGGTCCGTCAGCCGAGGAGAAGCTTTTCGAGGAGTATCGCGCCACGGTCGCCGCGACGCGTGTAGACGACGTCATCCTCGCCTTGCCAGGAGATGCGCGCGCCCTGACGTCGCGGCTCGTCGAGGCGTGCGAAGCGCGCGGAATGAATGTCCGCATTGTGCCCGACCTTTTTCCGCTGGTCCAGAGTGAGACCCAGGTATACAACCTCGACGGCATTCCTCTCATCGATGTCCACCTGTATCCCACCGAATTGCTGGGCTACGTCGTTCTGAAAAGAGCATTCGATATTTTCGTCTCGATGGCAGTCCTCATCGTGTTCTCGCCGTTGTTCCTGGCGATCGCTCTGCTCATCAAGCTGACTTCGCGCGGCCCGGTCTTCTTCATGCAGGAGCGCGTAGGGCTGAATGGCAAGAAATTCCAGATGCTGAAATTCCGCACCATGAGCGCCGACGACGCGCTCGATCCGGAGACCCACTGGACGACCGCCCACGAGCCGCGCGTCACACCCCTCGGCCGCTGGTTGCGCCGCAGCAATCTGGACGAACTCCCGCAATTTCTGAACGTGCTCAAGGGCGACATGAGCGTGGTCGGCCCGCGGCCCGAGCGACCGTACTTCATCGAGCGCTTCCGCGAGGAGATTCCCGATTACATGCTGCGGCACTACGTGAAATGCGGGATCACCGGCTGGGCGCAGGTCAATGGCTGGCGCGGCGACACGTCGATCCGCGAGCGCCTGGCCCACGACCTTTACTACCTGCGGAACTGGGGGATCGCCCTGGACGTCAAGATCCTGTTGTGGACGGTGACGAAATCGTTTTTCCACCCCAACGCCTACTGATTCGGGAGGAGGAAAGCCCCTGGAGGCTTCAAACCTAGCGATGATGGAATATGATGACGATCGAAAACTGGCGAGACGAATCGGAAAGCTGCGGCGACACGCGCGATGGATTCTGATTGGAACGGCGCTCGGCGCTCTCACCGCGCTGCTGATCAGCCTCGTCCTGCCCAAGATCTACCGCGCCACCACCTACGTGCTGGTTTCTGATTCGAAAATCGGGCCCACGACGCAAGTTCAGGTCTGGCCGTACGCGATGCCGACGTTCGTGCCGTTCGTGGATAACGACGAGCTGGTAGCGAAGGCGTTGAAGCAATTTCATCTCGATCAAGCGCCGTATAACCTGACGCCGGAGGATTTTCGCCGAAGGAACTATTTGGACGTCAGCATTCCCAAGGCGACGCGGCTGCTCGAGATTTCGGTGGAGTTCCCCGAGGCGCGGCTGGCCGCCGACCTTTCCAACTATCTGGCCCGGGCCGCCGTCGAATACAACAACCAGATGAACGCCACCGATACCGTGGCCACGCAGAACTTCCTCAAGCAGCGGCTTGACCAGGCCGCGGTCCGGTCGAAGGAAGCCGCCGCCCGTCGCCTCCAGGTGCGCGAGAAGGCCCGCATCGAGGACCGCGAGAAGCAACTCGCCATCCGCCTCGGCCAGAAGGAACAGATCTCGAATCAGCTCGAACAGCTTCGCCTGGCGCTGGCGCAAAACCAGGACCGCGCCAAATCTCTGCAAGCGACGCTTCGCGACGAGCCACGGACTTACCAGCTCAAGAAAAGCATCACCGCCGATCGGTTTCTGGAGCGCGCCAGCGAAAAAATGAACCTGGATTCCCAGGGCATCCTCTCCAGCACCGAAGAGACACTGAACACCACGCACGACGAGCTTCGTCGGCAATTTGCGGAAACTTCCGCCGGCATCGCTTCGGAACAAGCCGGGATCAAGGCGGCGAGCGCGCGGCTGGCGGAAATTGATGCCGAAACCGGCCCCCTGCTCGCGGAGACGACGCGGCTGCGCAACGATATCGAACAGGCGGACCGGGACTACTCCCTGGCACGCGAAGCCTTCGAAGCTGCCAGCCGCGACTACCGCAACGCTTCGGTGACGGTGAGCGCCAAGTCGCAGGATATGAAGCAGGTCGCTCCGGCGCTGGTTCCCGAACGGCCGGCGCGGCCTAAAATCCTCCTCAACACGATTCTCGGACTGGTGTTGAGTTTCATCCTGCTGGCGGGCACGGCGCTAACCCTGGAAAGCCTGCGGGAAATGCAGCTGGAGACTCCTCGCTTCCTGCCGGAGGAAGAAACCGTGGATGTGCGCCGCTCCTGAGAAACTCGATGGCAACGCTGACTCAAACTCTTCCGCGCCGAACGCTCCTGAACACCGCCGCAATCTTCGGAGGTGAAGCGGTTTCGCGCCTCGCCACAGCGCTGATGGCGCTTCTCGTGGCGCGGCGCTTTGGCGCCGAGGCGCTCGGCCAATACGGCTATGCCCTGTCGCTCGCCAGCGTGTTAGTCGTCGTGCCCGACCTGGGACTGCACCTGCTCACCACGCGCAGCCTGGCGGCCGAGCCCGGGCTGCTGGCCCGCACTTTCTGGAACCTCCATTGGCTGAAGTTTCCTTTAGTTTCCCTCGTCGTCTTATTCACCGCCGCCTTTGGAGAATGGACGATCCGCGATGATGGACGGCGGCTGTTGCTTTACGTGCTTGTGGCGCGGGCGATGCTCCAAACGTTTTCCCTGGCATACATGGCGATCTTCAAAGCCTTCGAGCAGATGCACTACATCGCGCTGGCGCAATTCGCCAACGCCTTCCTGGTGATCGCTTGCGCGGGTGCGGCGATGGGATTCGAGCTCGGCGCGCCGCTCGTCGTCGCGTCGTTCCTGGTGGGTCAAGCCGTCGAGACTTGGCTTTCCTGGCATATCCTGCAACGCCAATTCTCTCCCGGACGGTACACGGGATTGGAGAGCCGCTTTCTCTGGAGCATGATGGTGGCCGCTGCCCCGATCGGGCTTACCGCCGTGTTGCAGGCTCTCAACCTGCGGCTCGACGTGCTAATCCTGGGCCGCTTCACACCCAATGAGGAGTTGGGGCGTTTCCAGGCTGCCGCGTGGTTCATAATCGGGACGTTTCTTTGCGCTTCCCTCCTGATGGCCGTGCTCTTCCCTAGGCTTTCGCGGCTGCTTCGAGTTCCCTCGGCGCGAGGAAGCGCCTACGTTGAAAGCCTCGTCAAGATCGCATTCCTGGCGATGGCGCTCGCCTCGTTGATGGTCTGGCTGGTTGCGCCTCACCTGCTCAACTGGACTTTTGGCCGCGACCTGGCTCCTGCTGCGGGCTTGTTGAGGATCCTCGCTCCGGCGCTTCCCTGCGTTTTCGTCAACACCGTGCTGTTCTA
>CAZTHM010000167.1:0-7987 GCA_964613505.1 uncultured Acidobacteriota bacterium
CTAGCATAGTTGACCGCAAAAGTCAAGAGACAAAGTGTCCCATCCCGCGTTTTCTTGATTCAGCGGGGGGGCGGCCCAAACCCCTCCTGTCTCCCAAAAATCCCTCAAGCACCTTCGCCTCTCTGCCGATAGCCGAATGAAGAGCTTTGGGAGGTCATTGAACCAATACGGAATAAGGAGAGGTGAAGGATGCCGAACACCCTTTGGGATCGCAAGGTGCCCGCTGAGGGGGCGCGAGTCAAGCGAGTGGTTGGTCATCGGTCGCAGGACTATGCCGAGGCGAGAACTGGGGCCGCAATCAGCGAGAAGCCGCCGCGCCCGTCCGCGGGGCTCTTCCAATATCTTCATCCCATTTCCAACACGGTGAAGATGCTCGCTGTCCTGGCCACGCGCCTCCCGGACGCGCCCGCCACGGGTGCCGCCCGCGTCTGTGCCGTTGCCGGCTATCTGGGGAGCGAAGCCCAGTGGGAGCAGTTTGCTTCCCGGTGGGAGAGCGTCCTGGCAGGCGCTGGACTCAGGGCCTTCGACATTGCGGACTGCGAGCGCGGCGAGGGCGAATTCGCGGGCTGGGGGCCTGACCAAAAAGCGGAGTTGCTCGAGAGGTTGGTGGTGGCCATCCACCAAAGCGGCCTGGAGGTGATTGGGTCGGCGCTGCCGCTCGTCGAGTTTGAGGCTCTCTCGCCTGCCGACCGGGTGTCGCTCACCTGCGGCCGACCCGACGATCCGCACCTGCTTTGCTTCAACCACTGCCTGGTGGAAGCGGCACAGCGCGCCGCGCCCTTGCCTCGGGAAGAGAAGGTCTGTTTCGTGTTTGACTGGCACGATGAGATCGGCTCGGCCGCGCTGTGGCATTTCGAGGAATTGAAAAACCTGACGAGCGAGCCCGTTCGCGAGCGGCTGGGAGCGGTCGGGTTCGAGTCCCGGGAGGAATTCTCACCCCTCCAGGCGGCCGAATTCCTGGCTAATGAATGTTCGCGTCACAGCGAAGACGACTACCGTCAGAGGCTCTTCCCTGTGCATTAGCAGCGCGGTTAACCGGCCCACGATCGCACCTTGACTTTCACAATCCAAAGCTGCAACTTAGTATCGACGCGAAGGCGGAGCAGTGAGGGAGCGGCTCCACCGCCGAAGGCGAGCTGTCGAGAATGGGTATCCTCACTTACGACAAATTCCGTTCTGACCATTTCGAGCGTCTGGAGCCCCTCTATGAATCCTCCGGGGCAGGGACTTGGCCGGTATCCTACGACGACTTCACCCAGGCCGTCTGGGAAGGAATCGGCCCGGCTGCCGTGGCCGACCCCGACCGCATCCCGGAACTTCTGAAGACCCTCCGCGTTGACGAATTGGCCCTGGCACTGGCTTGCGTTCAAGGCAACGAACGGGCCTGGGAGGCCTTCAGCTACGGTTACCGCACGCTGATTTATGAGGCGGCATGCGCTGTCGCTTCCGACGTCTCCTTGGCGCGCGAGATTTCGGATTCGCTCTCGGCGGAACTTTATGGGCTGGATTCCGAAACCCCCGGGCGCAAGTCCCGGCTCGCCTACTTTCACGGGCGCAGCAGCCTGAAAACCTGGCTGCGCGCGCTGGTGTACCAGAAGTTCGTGGATGAATACCGCCGCTCGAAGCGCCTCGAACCGCTTCCCGAAAAAGAGGAAATACCTTCCCCCGAGATTGCATCGGTCTCCGCGCAAGACGACCAGCGTTACAGCGACCTGCTCGGTGAAGCCCTGGGCGCCACTTTGCGGGAACTCGCGCCGGGGGAGAAGAGTATGCTCAGTTTTTACTATGTCCAGCAGCTGACGCTGAAGCAGATCGGGCGCTTGCGCGGTGAACACGAAGCAACGGTTTCCCGTCATATGGAAGCGGTGCGGAAAAAAATGCGCAAGCGAATTGAGATCTACCTGCGGAAGGTCAAGAAGTTGCCCGCCTATGACGTTGATCGGTGCTTCGATTTTGCGGCGCGGGGGGCAACCGTTGACTTGGAAAAGGAATTGAAGCCTGACAAAGTTCCGCAAGAGGACGCGGGCGAATCGTTCTAATCAGGAAGGGTTCGCGGCGTGGGCAAGACCCGCCCTGCGGTGGCGCTCACCCGGGATCGAGGATGGACCGTGAAAGAGGAAACGGCTGAGGAAAAAGGGCTCGGGAAGATCATTGCGGGCAAGCTCCGCGAGCAGCTTGGACCGGAGTCGCGTCCCGGGGAGTGCCCGGACGCAGAGACCTTGGCTTGCTATTTCGACTATACCCTGACCGAAGGCGAACGCGAAGCCTTTGACACCCACCTCCTGGGCTGCTCCCGCTGCCAGGAACATATCGCGGAGCTTGTCCGGCTGAGCGGCGCCGACGAGCCTCGCGTGATGGTCGCGGACGAGGCGCCGGTGGATATCGTAGAGGAGCCCGGGGCGGGTTGGCACTTCAATCTTGCCTGGGCGGGGCTCGCCCTCGGGGTGGTGGTCGCACTCGGTTTTTGGCAGAGATCCAGAATCACCAACTATTTCCAGCCGCCTAGCGAGACCGCTGAAAATGTTTCTCCGCCTGCCCCAGAAACTCCCAGTCCCGCCGCGAAGAAGATTGCCGCTTTGGACCAGCGTGCCAGGCGTGAGGCCGCGACGGCCGCCGACCAACGCCCAGGCGCGAGCCTGAGTGTGGGAAGAGTCGCTGCGGAAGAGAAAACCGACGGAGCACTGGGTACCAAGGCCGCCGACGAGTTCGCAAAATCCAAAGAAGCAGCACCGACCACAACTCTGGCTCAAAACGCTCCTCCGCCTGAATCCCGGAGGGCGGCGGGCGGAGCGGCCGTTGCTGAGCGGGGAGCGATAGCAACGCCCAGCCAACGCGCGGGACGAGGCGCGGTTGTCCAACCCGGTGGCCGGTCCATCGAAATGCAATCCGAAAAGCCCAACCTGCGGTTGGAGGATCGCGACACGGCGGGCACGCAGCTTTCCGCTGCCGCCCCGCAACCTTCGCCCGCCCCAGCCAAGGTGCTGGCCCGAGCTGACCAAGCTGAGACGGCGTCCAGCGCGCCCAAAATGATGGTCCAGGGTCTTACTGCGCGCTACACACCCAAATGGCGGGTGGGCCGGCGTGGCGTGATCCAAAAAGCTGAACCGAACGGGAACTGGGTCGCCGTCGCGAGCGGCGTCGATTCCGATCTTTTCGATATCACTTTTGCCGGATCATCGGCAGGCTGGGCCGTCGGACATGGAGGGCTGGTGCTACGCTCGACCGACGGCGGGAACACCTGGACCCGAACCACCAGCCCGACGACCGAGGATCTTCTCCACGTCAGTGCCACCAGCGAGCTCGCCGCCCGCGTGATTACCCGGCGGAACATCCTGCATTCGACCAGCGATGGCGGGAATTCGTGGACCTCGGCGCCGCAGCAATAATCCCCCCGAACACCTGACCACTGCATCCCGAAAGCTCCGACGAGTTAGCGCCGCGCACACCTTGGGTCCGTTCGGCACTCTCGCCGGCCACACGGCCCGCCTGCCGCCTCGCGGCGGGATGCCCTTGCGACCTATTGACGGCACGACGCGGGCGCTTTGGCCAGCAGGGCACTGCGCGTCGAGCCCATCGTCATCCGAAGGGATTCCCTGGGGATTTCGGTAACGAACGGTTTGACGATCGGGGAAACAATCCAGGGGATGTTCCTCGTGAGCGAGAGCGATTCGCACTCGATGTAGATCCCGCCGTCTTTTTCTTCAAACCGCCAGTACGAATAGAGCCGCCAAAGGAAGCCGCTGTCCATGCCGACCGGTTTCTCTTTCTCGGTGGGCTTGTCGGCGTCGGCCACCTCCTGGAGGCGCGTCGTGTAGGAACGGCTGTAACAGTGCTTATCGTCCACAGGAAAATAGTGAACGTCGTGGTCGGTCGAGAGCGTCACGGTAATGACTTTCTTCTTGCGCAGGCGGTAGAAAATCTTGAAGTCATTTCCGTTATGGCTCACGAGCTTGGAGCGCACGACTTCGGGTTTGTAGATGTCCTGGTGCCGGTCGTAATCCTGGACCAGTTCCATCGCCTCCTTCAGGTTCGCACAAGGCACGAATACCGCGCCCATCCAATGATGAATGAGCGCGCCGGGGGCTTCCATTTCATGGCCCGAGGCGTCGCGTGTTTGCATCCGCTCCATATAGATTTCGCCGCGCTTGAGCGCCGCGAGGGCTGCCGCGCGTTTTGCCTCAGGAAGGCCGTCCACAGAGAGAAACGCGCCGGGCCGTTTCAATTCGGCGTCAATGCGCGCTTCGGTGGCTTTGACGTAGAGGTCGAAGGCCGCCACTTTCGCCTGGGTCAACTCTGCACTCAGAAGTTCCGGCTCCTGCGGGACCGCGAGCCCCAGCGCCAGCAGGAGGCCGAGCGTATGGACGTGGAATGAGGATTGCGTCATGGTCATTGCCCCTTTGCGTCAGCTATGATAACTCCGGCGTCAATCGAAAGCGAAACCGGAAACCGTTAGGCCTGAGTTTGCGACACACGAACCGCCTCGTGACGTGGCCAACGCGGAGGTACATCGAATGAGCAGGAGGCGACCATGACCGCCCTAAATAAACAGATCACGCTGGCCACGCGCCCCGTCGGCTTTCCCAAGGAGTCGGACTTCAAGCTGGTCGAGTTTCCCATCCCAGAGCCCGGGCCGGGTCAATTCCGCGTGCGTTCGCTTTATCTTTCCGTTGACCCCTACATGCGCCCGCGCATCGGTGGCGGCAAGTCGTACGCGCGGGCGGTGGAGGTGGGGGAGGTCATCGTGGGAGGCGTCGTGGGGCAAGTCGAAGAGACCCGCCATCCGGAGTTTGAGTCCGGCACCATCGTCGCAGGCGACTTTGGCTGGCAGCAGTTCGCGCTCTCCGACGGCGCGGGAGTGAGGAAAGTCGATCCGAATTTGGCTCCGATCTCGACGGCGCTTGGTGTATTGGGCATGACCGGGTTGACGGCCTACTTCGGGTTGATCGAGATCGGCAAACCGACACGCGGTGAAGCCATCGTAGTTTCCGGCGCCGCGGGCGCGGTCGGCTCGATTGCAGGACAGATCGCGAAGATTCGAGGCTGTCACGTCGTGGGCATCGCGGGCTCGGATGAAAAGGTCCGCCATGTGACGGAAGATTTGGGTTTCGAAAGCGCGTTCAACTATAAGACCACACCGAACTGCTACCGCAAGCTGCTTACGCTTTGCCCCAAGGGTATCGACGTTTACTTTGACAACGTGGGTGGCGAGATCACGGACGCCGCCGTTCGCCATCTCAGCGTCGGCGCGCGATTGGTCGTCTGCGGGCAGATTTCGCAGTACAACCTGGAGAAACCAGAAATGGGTCCGCGCTGGCTGTGGGCGCTGATTGTGAAGCAGGCCCGGGCAGAAGGCTTTCTGGTTTTTCAATTTCGAGACCGCTTCGAAGGCGCTCTCCGCCGTATGGCGCAGTGGGTGAAAGAAGGCAAGCTCAAGTACCGCGAGAACATCGTCGAAGGCATCGAGAACTCCCCGCGCGCCTTCATCGGGATGCTGAAGGGCGAGAACATCGGGAAGCAACTCGTCAAGATTGCCGACCTGTGATACGAGGATCACCCTCTCCGGCACTTGCTCCATTGCGCCAAATCTGCGAATATTCTCGATTCGACGCAATGTAAAGTCGAAATCCTTGTCGCATTCATTCGGAGGCTTTATGCCATTTGACCCGAAACACTGGAGCCGCACTATCACCGACGGCCGCTCGCGCGCCGGCGCGCGCTCGATGCTCAAGGCCATCGGCTTCACCGACGCCGACCTGGCGCGTCCCATCGTGGGCATCGCCAACACCTGGATTGAAACCATGCCCTGCAACTTCCACCTGCGGCGTCTGGCCGCCAAGGTTAAGGAAGGCGTGCGCGCGGCGGGCGGGACTCCCATGGAGTTCAACACCATCGCCATTTCCGACGGCGTGACGATGGGCACGGAAGGCATGAAGGCCTCACTCGTCAGCCGTGAGGTGATCGCTGATTCGATCGAGCTGGTGGGGCGCGGCCACATGTTCGACGCGATGGTGGCGCTCGTGGCCTGCGACAAAACGATTCCCGGCGCGGCGATGGCGCTCCTCCGGCTGAACGTGCCAAGCATCCTGCTCTACGGCGGCTCGATCGCGCCGGGCAAGATCGACGACCACGACGTCACCATTCAGGACGTGTACGAAGCCATCGGCGCGCACACCGCCGGACTCATCTCGGACGCCCACCTCAAGAAACTGGAGGAAGCCGCTTGTCCGGGCGCGGAGGCCTGCGGCGGACAGTTCACCGCCAACACCATGTCTACGGTGATGGAGTTCATCGGGATCTCGCCGATGGGCTTCAATGGCGTTCCCGCCATGGACCCGCTGAAGGATGAAATCAGCTACCGCACTGGCGAGATGGTGATGGACGTGCTCCGGCGCGGCGTCCGGCCCAGAGACATTCTGACGCGCCAGGCGTTCGAGAACGCCATCGCCAGCGTCGCCGCAACGGGCGGCTCCACCAACTCCGTTCTGCACCTGCTGGCCATGGCGCGCGAGGCGGGCGTGCCGCTGGCCATCGAGGATTTCGACGTCATCAGCGCGCGCACGCCGCTGCTCGCCGATTTGAAACCCGCGGGGCGCTACGTGGCCACCGACGTCCATCGTGCCGGCGGCATTCCGGTCATCGCCAAGAAGCTCATCGAGGGCAACACCCGCCTGCTCCACGAATCGCAGATGACCGTCAGCGGGCGGACCATCGGCGAAGAGGCGCGGGCCACGAAGGAGACTCCCGGCCAGGATGTTGTGCGCCCCGTTTCCAACCCTCTCAAGCCCACCGGCGGGCTCGTCATCTTGAAAGGCAATATCGCGCCGGAAGGCTGCGTAGGGAAAATCACCGGGCACGAACGGCTCCATCACCGCGGACCGGCGCGTGTCTTCAATAGCGAAGAGGCCGCGATGCAGGCGGTGACCAGCAAGAGCCTCAAGGCCGGCGACGTGGTCGTGATTCGCTATGAGGGTCCGCGCGGCGGCCCCGGCATGAGGGAAATGCTGGCCGTGACCGGCGCGCTGGTGGGGCAGGGAATGGGCGAGTCGGTGGCGTTGCTCACCGACGGCCGGTTCAGCGGCGCGACCCGCGGCCTGATGGTGGGCCATGTGGCTCCGGAAGCCGCGCGCGGCGGGCCGATCGCCGCGCTCGCTGACGGCGACATCGTCGTCTTCGACATAAACGCCCGGCGGCTGGACGTCGAATTGAGCGACGCGGAAATCAAACAGCGCCTGGCGAATTGGAAGGAGCCTGCGCCGCGCTACACCACCGGCGTGTTCGCGAAGTACGCCGCGCTGGTCTCCTCCGCTTCCGAGGGCGCGGTGACCCGCGTCACTTTTTAGCGCCCCGATCCATCTGGGCGCCTGCCTGCCTGAAGCCCGGCGCACCTATCGAGCCTGGGGTCTGCGCGAATTCTCGGGGAATCTGTGCCTGCACCGGGCGTATAATCCACCGCAACCAAGGGCAAAGGGTTGCCCAATCGAGAACGAAGGCGGCTGGTTGTGTCACGCCCGGACGACGAAGACGAAAAAGTTCTGAAGACGCCTCAGGGGTCTGACCAGCCGACAGCGGCGATTGACCCCTCCCGACAATCTGGGTCTGCCCTCACAAATCATCTCACCAGTCCTGTCCCGCATAAGGTAGGCGAACGCTTCGAGCTCCTGGCCGAACTCGGCCGGGGAGGCATGGGTGTCGTTTACCGCGCGCGCGACCGCGAGGCGGGCGCTGTCGTGGCTCTCAAAGTCCTGCGGCCCGAAATTGCCAACGACGCCGCGGTGATCGAACGCTTCAAGTCCGAACTGCTTCTGGCCCGCAAAATTACGCACAAAAACGTTTGCCGGACTTTTGACCTCCACCGCTTCGGCGAGACGGTGGTCATCGCCATGGAATATGTAGAGGGCCACACCCTCCGCACGATCCTGGGGAGCCCTGGCGGGGTCGCACTGCGGCGTGGCGTGGAGTGGGCCGGACAGATTTGCAGTGCGTTGGT
>CAZTHM010000168.1:0-1179 GCA_964613505.1 uncultured Acidobacteriota bacterium
AGCAACGTCCCCACCTGTACCTAAACACGCCGTCGGGACGCGTCGCCTACCCCGGACCCTCCGCCCTCTACGAAAAACACCGATGGCTGATGTCCCAAACACATCCATCGGAATACTTCTTTGAAGGGCTTTGGGCACAGATGTACTTTCCCATGGGTCTCAGAAATCCGGCCAAGGTCCCCTACGTCACAACCACGGACTACACGAGACCGGAGGAGGTGCTCGACGTTGTGGATAGTCTCGAAAAGCACCGAGTGCGATTCGTGCTGTGGCCGTTGGATTTAGAGGTGAGGGCCGGCAATCCTTCCGCGGGCGATCATCTGGGCCCGCTGCGCACCTACCTCCGCGCCCACTACCACGTAGTCAGGACTTTTTCTGACTTCGACCAGCTCTGGGAAAGGAAGCACGAGTGGGATCCGGAGACCCCGCGAGAATCAAAGGAGTGAGCGTGTGCTCTGCCAACTGATGAGTGTGAATTCGGACGACGCGCCCTAAAAAGCGACGAAAAGAACCAAGAAGGAGCGGTAGCCGCCTGTTGTCTCGAGGATTAACATCAGCCCTTAGTTGGGTTGCGAGCAGACCTATGCTATTGCTCTTGCCTACTGCCGCGTTCTACCTGTTTTTTAGCTTGTTCATTTTTCCATCTACCCCGATTTATCAGGATGGGGACCAAGCTCTCTACCTGCATGACGCGGCGCGAATGTTCGAAGGGCAAGTGATCTACCAAGACTTTTTCCAATACACCCTTCCAGGAACGGACTTGGTTTATCTCGCGCTGATCAAGGTATTCGGTGTTAGGGCCTGGATCCCGAACGTGATGGTTGTTCTGCTGGGTGTAACCCTGACTTGGCTGACGGTTGTGATCGGAAGGAAGGTATTCGGCAGCGGAGCAGCGTTTCTTCCCGCTCTCCCGTTTCTCACCTTCGGATTTTCGTCCTACCTAGACGGCGGCAACAGTTGGTACACCGTCCTCGGGGCGGTAAGCGCCATCGCGGTCGTGATCGGGGGACGGACTCCGGCGCGGTTGGGGTGGGCCGGAGCACTTTGTGGTCTTGCGTCATGTTTCAATCAGGTCCGGGGGACCGCTGCCGTTCTTGGCTTGGCCGTCTTCTGTCTATGGGAGTGGCGACACGAAAGGCAGAGCTGGGAGGGCGTTCTCAGGCGTGGACTCTGTCTGTT
>CAZTHM010000168.1:1189-1416 GCA_964613505.1 uncultured Acidobacteriota bacterium
GAGGGTAGGCCTGAAGCGATTCCTGTACTGTACCGTGACCTTCGTAGTGAACTATTACCCCGCTCGGTCCGACTGGAACAATCTGAATGGGTACATGGCTAGGATACCGCCCGTTCACGGCTGGAGGGGGCTGCCATCGATGGCAATATGGCTATTCATTCATTCGCTTGTCCCCCTTGTCTACTTCCTTTTCTTTGCTCGATACCGGCGGGAGGCGAAGCATAGGC
>CAZTHM010000168.1:1426-6664 GCA_964613505.1 uncultured Acidobacteriota bacterium
GCCCCTGGAGCCTTGGAGTCGACTGATGTTGCTTAGTATCATGGGGTTGTTTCTCTTCATGGGTGTTGCACCCGCCCCCGCTTATGTGAGGTTGTGCTCCGTCTCTTTACCAGCTCTGATCATTTTTGTTTGGCTAATCAGTTCGCCGCGAAAGCTTAACCAAGTTGTCTTGAGGCTACTGTGGATTATAGGTGTCCTCTTGGCGATCTCCAGGCCCTTGAGGACGCAAATTCATTGGCGGGCATATCTTAATACCCCATCAGGCCGCACAGTGTATCTTGATCCGCTGATTTACGAAAAACATCAGTGGGTTGCACATCGAACCCGACCTACGGATTTCTTTTTCCAAGCCCTTTGGCCGGGTGTTTACTACCCTCTGGGCCTTCGCAATCCGGCGGAGGTCAATATGATTTCGCCCGATGATCACACGAGGCCCGAACAAGCCCGTGACGTGCTAGAGGGTCTCGAAAAGCACCAGGTGCGATTCGTCCTGTGGTCTTTGGACCTAGACATGCCATACGAAGGTCGTTTCTCAGCCGACCACCTGGGGCCGCTCCGGGCCTACCTCCGCGCCCACTACCACGTAGTCAGGACTTTTGCTGACTTCGACCAGGTCTGGGAGAGGAACGAGTAGCTCCTCGACGGGACACCGCGAGAATTAAGAATCCGAGGCGCCAGGACCAGGAAGTAGACGGCACTTAGGAAGAGCCGGCTTTGAAAGCCCCCGACATCACGGGCAAAACTTCTCCACTTGGCCAGGATGCGACGGACTCCGTTGGGAGGTGCGGCCGGGTGGATTCCTGAATTGGGCCTAGGGCTCACCATGCTCGATGGATCGGTGTGAGCGACTCCCTCCGCAGAGCGCGTCACGCCAATGGCCCCGCCAAATAACAGAGCCTTCTGGGTCCAGGCTTTCCAACCGATCGGTTCCTCTGGGGCTGGTCGCTTTGGCGGGGGGAACAAAAGGAAAGCGGGAAGGGAGAAGAGTGCGAGCGGGTGCGTCAAGAAGGAAAGCCCCGCCAGGATACCGGCGATCACCAGCGGAGTTCTGCGATTGGAAAGGCTCGCGCGCGCCAGGCAAAGCAACATCGCACTGTCGAGGAATCCTAGCAGTGCTTCATCTCGCGCCAAGCGAGCCAGGTTGAGGAAACTGAAGTCGGTGCCCAGAAATAAAAGGAAGAGAAGGCCCGCCTTCCGCTCCATGCCCAGAAGAACTCCGGTTCGAAAAAGCGCAACCAGGGTAAGAAGACCCCAGAGCACGCTCATCAGCCGGATTGACCAGAGTTGTAATCCAAAGAGCTTGATGGGGATGACCAGCGTCAGGGATTGCAAGGGAGGGAACCAGAGGGTCACAGGGTCGAACCCCAGGAGCCCTGCCAGCGTGCTCGACCCGAAGTTCCCTTGATGAAGGAGATTCAGAGCGGGGTTGGCAAAGAATGCTTCGTCATCGTCGGGCACTGGCATTCGGTCCAGACGAAGCAGCGCGAGGGCCAAATACTCAAGGAGGCACAATGCAATGGGGCCAACCGACTGCAAACTCAGAAAAACGGAAGGCTCGTCTTTGATCTTGAGTGTGCGGATAGCATTCCGGCGCGAAGGAACATCGCTGCGGATTATAGCAGCCGAGTTCCTTTCCCAGTACGGCAGTTTCCCGCGGCATCCTCAGGCGAACGTGTGGTCCTCCATGAAATCCTTGCATCGGCTGTCTACGGATGTGTATGATGCGGCGACTTCAGAAATAGCATGGAAACGAGGAGCGGCAGGCTTTGAAAGTTCTGGTCACGGGCGGTGCGGGGTTTATCGGGTCGAATTTCATCCGCTATTTCCTGCGCGCCCACCCTGATTACACACTGACGAACCTCGACAAGCTGACTTACGCCGGGAACCTCGAGAACCTCGCTGACATAGAATCGAATCCCAACTTCAAGTTTCAGAAAGGCGACATTTGCGACCGCGAGTTGATTGAGGGTCTGCTGCGGGAACCGACCGACGCGGTCGTGCATTTTGCCGCTGAGAGCCATGTGGATCGCAGCATCGCCGACGCCCGCGCATTTATTGAGACCAACGTGGCGGGGACCTACACCCTGCTCGACGCGGCGCGCCGCGCGAAAATTCCCCGCTTCCTCCACGTTTCCACGGACGAGGTATATGGGAGTTTGAAGCCAGGTGAGAGGGCCAGCGAAGAGTCACAGTTGGCTCCCAACAGTCCCTACGCCGCGAGCAAGGCCGCTTCCGACCTGCTCGTGCGGAGCTTTGGGCACACCTACGGTTTCCCGGCGGTGATCACTCGCGCGTCGAACAATTACGGACCGAATCAGTTCCCCGAGAAGCTCATTCCTTTGATGATCACCAACGCCCTGGAAGGGAAGAAACTGCCGGTTTATGGCGACGGCCTCAATGAGCGCGACTGGCTTTTTGTGGATGACCATTGCCGCGCGCTCGATCGCGTGCTTCATTCCGGCCGTCCGGGAGAAATCTACAACATTGGTTGCGGGGAGCCGCTCACCAACCTGGAAATAGTCCGGAGCCTGTTGCGAATCCTCGACCGGCCCGAGGATTTGATCGAGTTTGTTCCCGACCGCCCCGGCCACGATCGCCGCTACGCTCTCGACACAGGCAAGATCGCGCGCGAACTGGGCTGGAAAGCGGAGATTGGGCTCGAGGACGGCCTGCGGCGAACCGTCGAGTGGTACCGCAGTCATCCCGAGTGGGTCAGGAAAGCCAAGAGCGGCGAATACCGCGCCTATTACGAGAAGTTCTATGAGCATCGGCGCGCTTCGCTCGCTCAGATCTGAAGGGCCTTGCGAATTCTCGTCACAGGGATCAAGGGAATGCTCGGGCAGGACCTCGCGCCCCTGCGCGTGGCACACCACGAACTGCTCCCGGTTGACTTGCCTGAGGTCGATATCACGGACCCCGATGCCATTGGGCGCAGCGTGGAAATGGGCAAACCCGACGTGGTGCTCCACGCCGCGGCGTTCACGGCGGTGGATGATTGCGAGCGCCAGGCGGAACGCGCCTTTCTTGTGAATTCCACGGGAACGCGAAATGTCGCGTTGGCCTGCCGCCGCGCCGGCGTGCCGATGCTCTACATCAGCACGGACTACGTCTTTGACGGCGAGAAGAGCGGGCCCTATTTGGAGAACGACAAAACCAACCCTCTCAATGTCTATGGCAAGAGCAAGCTGGAAGGGGAGTGTCACGTTCGTGAGCTTGTTCCACGTTTCTGGATTGTCCGGACGTCATGGCTCTTCGGACCGCTGGGGAAGAATTTTGTGCAAACGATTCTCGGCCGAGTTCGAGCCGGTGAAGCGTTGAGCGTCGTGGACGACCAGGTTGGGGCGCCGACCTACACGGTGGACCTGGCGGCGAAACTTCTGGAGATTGTCGAGAAGGGGAGACCGGGCGTTTACCATGTGACGAACCAGGGTTACTGTTCCTGGTTCGAGTTTTCCAAGGAGATCGCGCGTCAGGCGGGATTCGCGCAGGCGGAGATTTCCCCGGTCCCCACTTCGGCTTCGGACCGCCCGGCGCGACGCCCGCTCAACTCCCGGCTGGCGAACACGCGGCTGGAATCGGAGGGGTTGGGTCTGTTGCCGGCGTGGGCGGATGCCCTGGGCCGATACCTGGAACGCGAGGCGCGGGCCGGGGCGCGAGCTTGAAGCCCGCGGGTTTTGCTCTATGAACAGATTCGCTGAAATCACGCTGGCGCTGGTGATCGTCGGAGCCACACTGGCTTTCGGCGGCGTTCAGCCCATCAGCTATTCGCTGATGGAAGTTGTCCTGTTGCTCGTCGCCCTGATTATTGTGATGAGGCAGACGCTGCAAGGAGAAGTGCGTTTGCCCGTCCCGATTTGGCCCGTCCTCTTTGCCCTCTTCGTGGCGCTGCAGTTGATCCCGCTCCCGACGTGGCTGGTCGGGGCGATTTCGCCGGCGCGACTGGCTGACACCAAAATCGCCGGACTGGAAACTGTCGGTGCCGGGTGGATGACCCTCAGCATTTATCCTCACGATACGCTGCTCACCTTGATGAGATTTCTTGCTTACCTCGCCGGTTTTCTTGTGGCGGCGAAGGTCTTTGATTACCGCAAAGGGAAGAGCACTTTGCTTCGCGTCCTGATTCTCCTGGGATGCTTCGAAGCCGGGTATGGAATTGTTCAGTACACGACCGGCTGGCAAAAGATTTTCACCTACGTCAAGAAATACGATTTGGAAGAGGCCACGGGTACCTACATCAACCGCAATCACTACGCCGGCCTCCTCGAGCTCATCCTGCCACTCGTGCTGGCTTCGGTTTTCTATTCCTTCCAGGTTTGGTCAGGCCGCCGCCACCCCCTGGAACATAGCCGGCGCTCGTCCTCCGAAAGGAGTTCCGCGGCCTATCAGGCGATCTTCTATCTCTTCTTACTCGTCTTGATCGTCGTCGGCGTAATGTTTTCCCGTTCTCGGATGGGGATTCTGGTCACGGTGTTTTCCCTGGTGTTTCTGGCGCTACTGGCCCAACTCAGGCTGCGGCGAAAGATCTGGATGGTCGGGACTTTTTTCTTCCTGGTTCTGGTTCTGGGTTATGGGCTGTGGATCGGGCTCAACCCCGTGCTGGCGCGATTCGATTCGGTGCGGGATCCGAATTATCTACAGATCGAGGGCCGGGCAGCCATCTGGAAAGATACCCTCCAACTCGTTCGTGACTTCCCTCTGACCGGAACGGGGCTGGGAACTTTTGGGGTCGCCTATCGGAAGTATCAGAAAGCCCATGTCCGTTCGGCCGTGGACCACGCGCACAACGATTTCCTCGAGGTCGCCTCTGATACAGGGTTGGTGGGAGTGCTGCTCCTCTTCCTGCCGATCTTTTTCCTCTTGGGGAAGATGGTGGTTGCGTTCCTGGCTGATTCCCGCGGCTACCGCCGGGCGGTGATTCTCGGCTGCATCGGGAGTACGGTGAGCCTCCTCCTCCACAGCATCACGGATTTCAACTTTCAAATTCCCGCCAACGCACTGATATTCTCCACGATCCTTGGAATTGGTTATAAAGCTGCGTTAGGGGACGTCCGGGGTGAGGACGATCGGGTTACGGTGCCGCCCATGGGCACGGCATCGGGGAATTCGAAGATCCCAGTATGAGGTTCGGACGAGTGGTTGAGCCGCTAACGCGGCCGCGCCCCCTCCGCGGGGAATGCCACGAGCGTGACGTCGTCCACCCAGACCTTGCCGGCAATCCGATTGTCGATTTTCGTACTG
>CAZTHM010000168.1:6674-7888 GCA_964613505.1 uncultured Acidobacteriota bacterium
CCACCATTCTGGGGATCGGCTACAAGGCTGCCTGCGGTGAACGTGGGGAGGAAGTTGGCCCGGCGCCGCCGGGCAACGGGCATTAAGGCGGGCCAAGGAAGACGGAAACCTGACGTGGGGCCGCGTCGTTAGCGCGCCCGTGTTCCCTCGGCAAGAAGCGGCGCAAGGCTGAGGTCGTCCACCCAGACCTTGCCGGCAATCCGATTGTCGAGTTTGGTGCTGGGGGGCCGCACCACACTCACGACGAGGAGTGCGGTTTTCGGCCCGGCGGTGAAGTCCAAGATTACCTGGTTCCAGCCTGCCGTGGACCCCGTTATTGATTCTGAGGACATCTGGAGTGCGCTGGGATCGTAGGCGTCGCGCACTGCCAACCGGGGCCCGCTTTCGGTGGTAATTCCCTCGGTTTTCAGGAACCCCGTCAGCCGGTAGGAGTGTCCCGGCTCGACGCCGACGTATTGGTAGAAATGGCGGTAATCAGCGTTTTCTTTTCCTGAGAACCGAAGGTGCATCGCCCGGCTAGGAGAATGGAAATTGCTCCCCTCCAAACCCGCGAAGATGCCTGCGACGGGCGCGATGCGCCAATCGAACCCCAGGTTGAGAACGTCATCCTCAAAATCCCCGTTGACGATCAAGTTTCGGGCGGTTGGCCCGTAGGTGGGCTTGATCCCTCCCGCGGTTTTGAGGTCGTCCCAAACTTCGCGGGCTTCCGCGGGGAGGTGGGCGGCGATTAACTGATCGATGTAGCCGGCCACCTGGCCGGCGGCCACGCTTTCCCCGTGGGCGGCAATCCTCCTCCACACGCTCTTCGCCTCCGCGAATCGCTTTTGCGAAAGCAGGGAATAAAGATATTCAATCTCCGTGGAGGCCTGGTCGGGAATCAGCTCTTCCAGGATTTTCTGCCCGTCGTCAGTGGCCTTCCACGCGATCTTAAAGAGGATCTGGTTGTATTGGTTGCTTCCCGAGAGGACGACGCGAAAATGGCGGAAGGCTTCGTCATTCTCGCCGCGCAGCAGGAAGAAATTCCCGATGACCCACTGGACGGAGGGCAGGTTGGGGGCGAGGAAGTCAGCGCGCCGCAGGCAGGCTTCAGCCTCGAGGTTTTCCCCTTGGAACCCGAACGCCGCTGCCAGCTCGAGCCAGGGTTGTGGGTCGCGGGGATTCAACTCCGCCGCCCGGCGCAAACTCTCCATGGCCAGATCGGGGTTCATGTCGGT
>CAZTHM010000169.1:0-7848 GCA_964613505.1 uncultured Acidobacteriota bacterium
CTGGGAAAGCCGGCGGCCAGTCAGGGGAGGACGAACATCCTCTTGCTCCGGCAATGTCGCTCGTGGATTTATCCGGCCAAAAGCTGAATTTGGCCGATTTCAAAGGGCAAGTTGTTGCGGTGAATTTCTGGGCCACTTGGTGCCCGCGCTGCCGGGCTGCCATGCCGCGACTCATGGAATTGCAGGACAAGTACAGGAAACAGGGGCTGCAAATCATCGGCCTATCCATCGACGATAGCCCGAAAGCTGTGAAGCAGTATTTTCAGATGCAGGTTGTCAATTACCCCGTGGCGATGGCAGATTACAAGACTCGCAGAAGTTTCGGCGGAATTTCAGGCGTGCCGACGACATTTCTGATTGGACGCGACGGCCGCATTTATTTTACGCGGATCGGGACACCCCAGGGCCCGGCCCTGGCTTCGTATCTGGAAGCTGAAATCAAATCGCTGCTGAATCCTCCGGTGGGGGAGGAGACCGTGCTGCTCGCGTCATCGGCCTCGACGGAGGCGACGCCTGTCCCTGCATCTTCCGATACGCTCGGGTCAGAACCCTCCGCTGCTGTGGCACCTGCCGCCGCCTCGTCATCCACGGGCAGGAACTCCAAAGGCCTGTCCGAGCCCACTCCGTCAGAAATCCAGAACATCATCCAGGAGTTTGCCGCCAAGGAAAAGGTTTTCAGGGAAGCGCGCAACAACTACACCTACCACCAGATCAACAAAGTCCAGCAGTTGGACCCCGACGGGAACACCGTGGGGAACTTTCAGCAGGAGTGGGACATCCTCTACGACGACAGCGGCAAGCGCATCGAACGCGTTACCTATGCGCCGCCCGACACGCTGAAAGGCCTGATGGTTACCAAAGAAGACTTGGACGCGATGCGCAGCATCCAGCCGTTTGTTCTGACCACCGATGAGTTGTCCGAATACGAAGTGAAATATCTCGGCCACGTAAAGCTGGACGAGATCACCGCGTACGTTTTTTCGATTCGCCCCAAAGAGATCAGGAAAGACCGGCTCTATTTTCAGGGGATGGCGTGGGTGGACGATCGCGACCTGCAGATTGTGAAGACCGAAGGTAAAATCGTTCCGGAATTAAAGACTAAGAACGGCGAGAACCTCTTTCCGCGATTTACCACTTACCGCGAGCAAATCGACGGTAAGTTTTGGTTTCCGACTTACACGATGGCGAAGGATACGCTCTACTTTTCCAGCGGCGCCATCGACATCAAGCAGATGATTCGCTACACCGATTACAAACAGTTCAAGTCCAAGGTGCGGATCATTTCAACCGAAGTGGCAGACGCGCCGGCTAAGACGGCGAATCCTCCTGCCAAAGCGAACAAGTAACCAATTTGGAGTGCGGAAGCTCTGCTTCCGCTCTGCTTTCCGGGAGCTCTGCTCCCGTGATCCCATCGAAGCGGAGCTCCACCGCACGTGAGCGGCAGCAGAGCTGTCTCACTCCAAAGCCAACCTGATACAATCCTGCCCATGAAATCCGTTGCCTTGGCCTGGCGAATTGTGCTTGTGCGGCCGCGCAACCCGCTCAACATCGGTGCGGCGGCGCGCGCCATGGCCAACTTCGGCTTCCGCGATCTGATGGTGGTGGCGCCTTTTGGTCCCACCTGGCAGGAGGCCCGCTCGGCGGTGGGCGCGGAGGGCGTCATCCAATCGGCGCGCGCGGTGGATGATTTGCTCGGGGCGATCGGCGGCGCGACGCTCGTGATCGGGACCACTTCCGGCTCCCGCCGGACGCTCGACCGGGAGCTCATTCCGCTTCAGGAATTGCCCGCCTGGCTCCAGGCTAGAGCTTCGAAACGCGGCCGCGCGGCGCTCCTCTTCGGGTCTGAGAAGCATGGCTTGTCGAACGAGCAACTGAGTCACTGCCACGCGATCGTCCGCATTCCTACGACGCCCGAGACGCCTTCGATGAACCTTGGTCAGTCGGTGGCGGTGTGCTGCTACGAGCTGGCACGCGCCAAGGCTATCGCCGCACGGCCACCCTCGTCTCGGGTGTTCCTTTCCGATCCCGCCAACGTCCATTCCGTCGAGCATCTCTTCGAACGCCTCGTGCGCGTTCTCGATCACGTCGGCTACCTCAAGCCCAAGAGCCGCGCCGCCACGCTCGTCAAACTCCGCCGCGTCCTGCTTAACCTCGGATTGACCAACAACGATGTCCGTATCGTCGGCGGAATCCTGGCGCAGATTGAGTGGAAGTTTTGAATGGTGAATTGTGAATAGTGAATTGTGAACCAGGAACGGGCAGTCGCGATTCGAAAACGATTCCGCGAGTTCTTGCCATTCACCATTCACAATTCACTATTCACCATTCTCAACGCCTTCCTACAACAACTGAGCGGCATGAATTGAAAAGCGCTTGACAGGGGCAAGGCCATCGCCTAGCGTAGCTGTGCGGTTGTTTTCAGGGCAAACACATTTCACAAGCGACAGGCCCGGCATTTTACCGGCGGAGTACATTCGCCGGAATCTCACGTTGAGGGGGCAAGATGCAGAAACGAGTTTTGGGGATCGGGTGCTTAATCGTGCTGGCGCTGGCGATGGCTTGGCCGGCGCAGGCCAACGGGGCGGACGAAAAGAAAGCGCCCGAGTATACCTACATTGGGGAGTGGGCCGTGCCGCGCGAGCAGTGGCGCGACTATGCAAAAGTGAACGCCGACGAACGGGCGACAATGGACAAGCTGGTTGCCGACGGGACCATCACGAGCTACGGCGATTTCTCAAACCTCCTTCACCAGGAAGGCCAGCCGACGCATGGCAGTTGGTTTGCGGCGACCTCGCGTGCCGGGCTGCTGAAGGCGCTGGAAGCACTTTACAAACTGCCGCAGGTGACGTTTCCGGTGTTGGGCAATTCCAAGCACTGGGACTATATCGTGGTCAGCCGCCAACACGGCTCGCGTTCCGGGAGTTTCCAAGGTGGCTATCTCTCCGGCGGCGGATTTGATGTCAAGTCCGGGCAGGAGAAAGCGTTCAATGAGGTGATGCAGAATAACATCGTGCCGATCATGGAGAAGCTGCTGGCGGAGGGCGCGGTCACGTCATATTCCGTAAACAGCGAGGAGTTCCATTCCGAAACGCCGGGCCACGTCACTTTCGTCTACACCACGACCGATGCGGCGGGGGTCGACAAGGTTGAGGACGCGATTGTAGCGGCATTCAATAGCGATCCGGCCCTCGAGTCGGCGGCCCAGGCTGCCGTCGATTGGAAAGGCCACCGCGACTTCCTCGCGCGCGTCGGAAATATGGTCAACAAATAGCCGAGGTATGTAATCCTGAGCGAAACGAAGGATCTGCAGTCTGCTGTCTAAAGCAACTGCAGATTCTTTGTCGCCCGACGCTTTCGGTTGGGAATCCTCAGAAATACGGGTTCAACGAGATTTCTCGGAATCAGCCGCCTCCTATGCGTAAAAGCCCACGCCAAACCTTCCAAAATTCTGCAGGATAATCGAAGTTTAGATTTCCTCGACCGACGCGGGGATCTGCACCAGCGACTCAACGGGGACGAAGGCAGGGCGGGTTTGCGGGTGGCGCCAGTTATCGAGCATGGCGACTTGTTGCACGCAGGAGACGGTGCAACGAGGCGCGCAGGATTTTTGCGTGTGGTACTCGTGCTCGCGGATGGCCGGGGAGTATTTCTCGAGCGGGATGGCGGGGAAGCCGCGCTGCTGCGAGCAGTAATGCACCAACCCGTCTTCGCAGATGTAGAGGTAGCGGCTGCCGGCGCGGCAGCGCCACTCGTTGGGGAGTCCCTTTGAGATATTGCGCTGGAATTGATTGAAGCGCGCGTACGAGCGCTTCCCCATCTGCATAATTTCTTCGTAAATCTGTTGCTGGCGCTCGCTGAGCGGCTTGAGCTGTCCGGTATGATCGTGCAGGATGCCGACCGTTGAGGTGAATCCCAACTCGATGGCGCGGCGCGCCACCGCCAGCGCGTCTTCGGGATTGCGGACCGCGCTGCCGATGACGGAATTGATGTTCACCTGAAAGATGGCGTGCTCGGCGAGCAATTGGAGTTTGCGGTCCAGCACCTTGAGACTCTTCTTCGAGACGTCGTCGGGCTGCACGTTGTCGATCGAAATCTGCAGGTGGTCGAGCCCGGCGCGATTCAGCCAGTCGATGCGCTGCGGCGTCAGCAGGTAGCCGTTAGTAATCATCCCGGCCAGAATGCCGTGGCTGCGAATCCGCCGGATGATGGTTTCGAGTTCCGGATGGAGCAGCGGCTCGCCGCCGCTGATGGTGACGATGGTAATTCCGAGCGAGGCCAGCCGGTCCACGCGCTGGAGCAGCACATCCGTCAGTACGGGCTTCGAGAAATCGTCAAACTCGTTGCAATAGGTACAGGAAAGATTGCAGCGCCGAATGGGAATCAGGTGAGCCAGAACCGGATGCTCGCTGGAGAGCAGTCCTTTGGCGATCATCCGATACTCGCGCAGGCGTGTGTTGACAAACCGCACCGCGCGGCGAATTCTGACGCTCGTCAATGGTTTGATTGTCGTATTGCCCAGTCGAATCTTGATCCCCCTTGGGTATTGTTGCTCACACCTCAGGTCCAAAGCGCGTCATAACACTCATTTACGTCGGTGCAGCCGCAGCCCTAGCGGCCTGTAAACAAGGAAGTTAGCATATAACAAGGGCATCCGAAAATGAACTGGAAAAGGTCGAATGGCGAATACAATGGCCCGAAGTGTCGGTTTCGGGAGTCGAGCGTTTGCCCACATCCGGTCCTACGGGAGACAATTCTGCCCGACCGAACTCGTGGCAGCCTTAATGCTCCGGACACTTGCGTCCGAAAGCAGGTGGGAGTATGCTGGCGTTCCCTCGCAGTGCGGGCGACCGCACCTTTCGGACTCGAAGTCTGAATTCCTGATTCACTTCTGCGCTGTGACACGGCGACCTCGGTTTTTGTCCATACATGCCAGATGCCCGTGCCACAAGGAGTGCTTGTGCCTTCGATACCCATTGCCCGGGCCGCAAGGATGATCGCCAGGGGCACCTGGAGTTTCTGCACGGACCGGCCGCTCGTCGTTTCTTTTGAGCTAACCCACTCTTGCACGGCCGATTGCCGCCACTGCGACAAGGGTGGAATCAAGCCCGGCCCGCTCGGTCTGCTTACGGCCGACGATTATGGACGACTGCGCGCTGACTTCAAGCCCATGGCCGTGCAGCTTTCAGGGGGCGAGCCGCTTCTGCGTAAAGACATCGCGGAGATCGTTCGCGCTGTCAAAGAGCCGAGCGGCCTGCCTTACACGATTCTGGTTACCAACGGGCGCCTCTTTACCGAAGAGAAGTATCTGGAGTTGCGCGGCCTGGGCGTCAACCAGTTTTCGATCTCGATGGATTTCCCCGACGAGCGCCACGACGATTTCCGGCGCTCGCCCGGCCTCTTCCAGCACCTTTCGGACTTGGTTCCCAAGCTCGGACGTCACGGCCACGGCGACGTGGTCCTGAATACCGCGATCACGCGCGAGAATTTGCCCACGCTACGCGCCGGCTATGAGAAAGCCAAGGAATGGGGCGTGCAGATTTCCTACAGTTGCTATACGCCGCTGCGGACTGGCAGCATGGAGCACTACATCAGCTCGCCGGAAGATTTGAATTTACTGCGCCGCACTCTGAATGAACTGCTGGAACTGCAATCGAAAAACGGCCACGTCACTAACTCTCCGTGGACGCTCTCGGGTATCTACGATTTCTACAAAAACGGCAGCATCCCCGGTTGCCAGGCCGGGCGGCGGTTTATGGTCGTGACGCCGGACGGCGGCCTGCGCGCCTGCTCGATGTTTGATGAGACTTACGGCTCGCACCGGGAAGTCATGGAAAAGTTTGTCGCCCACAACACCTGCGGGGGATGCTACGTCTCGATTCGCGCTTACCTCGACGCGTCTTTCTGGACGCTCCTCAAAGACAACGTCAAGACCCGCGTCCTCTCCCGCAACGGCCGCGCGCCGCAGTGCTGAGCGCTGAAGGCTTGGGATAACCGCAAAGCAGAACTCGCCGCTCCTCCGACCGCTAGCTGCATTTCACGGCGAGCCGAGGCAAGGAGGTTCAAAGCAATGAAGCCAAATTTGGTTGAGACGATTGGGCGTGCAGTCGCCGCTTCGATCTTGCTCGCCATGCTGGCTGGTTGCGGCGGAGGCGGACCCCCGCAGCCTGAGCCTGCTCGCCCCACAACTCTGACCATCACAGACGGAAACAACCAGTCGGGCGCCGTGGGCGAGTCGCTTCCGAGTCCGCTTGTGGTGAGGGTTAACGATCAAACAGGGAAACCGATGCCCGGGGCAACCGTCCGATGGAGCGTTACCTCGGGTGGCGGAACCGTTGACCACGCCTCCAGTTCGACAGGGTCGGACGGGACCGCGAGCGCGCACTGGACGCTTGGGACGAAGGCTGGCGCCAACAGCTTGGCTGCTGCGACTGGCGCGTTGACGCCCGTTTCATTCACCGCCACGGGCGCAGCGGGCCCTTTGGCAAGCATCACGATCGGCCCGCCTAGTGACCCCGTGGAGACGGGCGACCTCGTGCAGCTAAGCCTGGCTGGGGCGGATACTTACGGGAATGTAGTCTCGTTACCTCCCTTTACCTGGACATTTACCTGGACATCATCGGACAGCAATATCGCCAAGGTGACTGCGGACGGGTTCCTGGTCGCCCTCGGGCCTGGCGTGGCATTGATCTCCGCCAGCTATGGGGCGGTTGCGGGGTCTCTCTCTTTGACTATCAACGCGGGGATCACGTTTTCGTTTGGTCCGGAGGAAACAGTGTTCGCATGGAGTACCGACCGTTGCGAGGACCTTGACATCCCCGACGCCCCGGCTCATGCGGCTCGCCTGGCGGACGGGTCCCTCCTGCTCGTTGGTGGCCATGAATCAGCGAATTATGTGATGACGGGGACGGACTTCTCTTCTCTGCGCCGGCGTTGCTCGCCGGCAATGACTTCTCACAACGACCCGTATCCAGAAAGCTTTGACAATAATGAATGGCTTAGCGCGATATACCGCGATGGCGAGGTCATTTATGCGTTGATCCACAATGAGTATCACGACCCGTTCACGTCTAATTGCATCAGTGCCTCCTGGCCCGACATTTGTTGGTACAATTCCGTGACTTCCGCTTTTTCATTGGACAACGGTTTGACGTTTACGCACGCGACCGCGCCCGCACATGTGGTCGCACCTCCGCCGGTGCGTTGGGATCCGACGGGAACTCCCCCGCCGCACGGCTATTTCAATCCCTCCAACATCGTGCAGGGGCCAGACAACTTCTATTATTCCTTTTTCATGGCGGTCGACCGCAGCCGCAACCCGTCATTATGCGTGATGCGCACACAAACCCTCGGCGACCCGACGAGCTGGCGAGCTTGGGATGGGACAGGGTTTAGCCTGCAAATGACCAGTCCCTACACCGGGCCGGCACCCGCAAGTTGCACCTCCGTGGTGTATCCCCCTGACGTTGTGCCCCAGCCCACCGTAACCTACAACGCTTATCTCGAGAAGTACATGCTGGTCGGGGGCACGGCCTGGGGAGGTCCCACCGAGTTCGTTTGCGGCTTTAGCTACTCCTTGTCTCCCGACCTGATTCATTGGACTCCGAAGCGCCTCCTCCGCCCGGCCAATTCTCCAAGCCTTTCCGGATGCTGGCCGCCCGAGAGCACCACTAAGGCCTATCCCTCGATTATCGACCACAATGACACCACCGTGAACTTCGAAGGGTCCGGGCAGACTCCGTACCTTTATTTCACGCGTTTCAATGATCCCTACCTGAATCGTGATTTGGTGCGCGTTCCCATGACGATCACGGCCCATTGAAGCTGGCCTGTCACACCACGCCGGGTGCG
>CAZTHM010000170.1:0-7846 GCA_964613505.1 uncultured Acidobacteriota bacterium
ATCGAGGGTAGGGTGTGTAGGCCCCAGGCTGCTGAAGAACTCGATCGTGGAGTTGGTGATATCGAAGCAGGATTCGTCGCGCGTCGGGTCGCCGCCGAACAGATCCTGCACCTTCTGTGAAGCAGAGCAGATGGCTCCTACGGAAACCACGCTGACGGGCGAGCCGCCGGAATCGCTCTGCGCCGGAACGCTTCGCGTCGGGGTGTTAAAGTTCAGCCGCTCGTGTCGGGGCGGAGCGAGCCGGCGCGGGCCGTCCGTCGCACATTGAGGCTGGAAGGAGAAGATATTGAGATTCCTCGGCTGCGCGTCATTGTTGAAATTCTGGACGACGATGTGGAAATGGTCTGTCGCCCCCGTATCGTTGACGTAATAGATTATCTCCAGCGGGTCTTGCGTGCCGGTCTGGGGATTGTCGCTCCGGGCTACAACCGTACCCGTGCTCTCCTGAACCAGAAAGAGGTCGTAGTCGTTCTGCGATCCACCGAACGCGTCATCCCAGGTAAGAAAAATCAGGACCTCACTGTTGCCAAAGCAACCAGTTTGACCCTGCGCGCAGAGCTTGATGACGTTGTAGGGCTTGGGGCCGAGGCCCATCGCGTCCACGGTATCGGCGCTCGACTGGAACAGGTGTAAGTCTCCGGTTTGGCCGGTAACGGTGCTGCCGTTCACTCCCGAGTCGGCATACGTGCCGTAATAGTGCTCATCGGCGAAGTTGCCGACGGAAGTGAAATATCCGCGGATGCGGTTGGCGTTGTTGTTGAGCGCGCTGGCGGTGTTGGCCGAAACTCCGCTCGTGCCGTCGTAGGGAAGGCCGACAAATCCCAGGTCGTCGGTGACGACGTCATTCGACGCGGCCAGGAAGTTGACCGCGTTGGCGAAAGCCAGGTCGGTGTCGGCATTGGCAAATGACAACTGCGCGCCGGGAGCGAGGTCGTGGACAATTTCCAGCAGCGCCGTGCCTTCCGCCCCCGCGCCGGCAAAGCTGCAACCGGGGCTAACGCCTTCCAGGTCGTTGTTCGAAGCAAAAGACCGCCCAGTGATTCCCCCGCTCGAAGAGGTGAGGACGCCTGAGACATTTCGTGTGCCAGTGGCGCTGGGCAGATCGCCGGTCGCAATCGGCCCGCCGGCGACGCCGCCAACACTACAAGCTGTTCCGGACGACGGGCACTTGGCAAAAACCCCTTTGATGCCGTCGGAAATTACGCCCACGCGCACGCCCGTGCCGTCCACACCCGTTTGCGCGCGTGCCAAGTCAGCCCGGAGAATGACATCACCCTCAGTATCCACAAGGCGAATGGCATAGTTCGGCAGACGGATGAGGTTGACGACAGGCAGCGCCACCACCGACTGCAATTGGTTAACGGGGATGCGCGCCTGGACGCGGCGATGCGCGGCATCGGGGATTTCGATGGTCGCGCCGTTGGCTCGAAGCTGGCTGAGGTTTTCGTCTGTGACGGCGTCCATCAGGATGTAGACCTGGACTTCGTTATTCGCGTTGATGCGCATCATACGATTTTGCGCAGCGTCGCGCACGGACTTGGGCATAGACTCCATCGAAAAACCCGCGCCCTGAGCCGCGCGCTCGGCGGGCGCCTGACCCGGGGCCGGGGAAATCGCGCGCACCAAATCCGCCAGGACCGTGGTGAGCTTGGTTGAGGCCTTCCCCGCCACGCTCCTTGCTGCGACGCGTGGGACCCCGGAAAGTTGGAGGAAAGTCCCAAAGATCGCGGCCAGCCATAAAACATGTTGAGCACGCCTCGGGTTGCGAATAGCGCTCATATGCACTCCCTGTAATGTAGGCATCTGCAGGCAAGGATGCGTGATTGAGTCCCTCTGTTGCACGCCGAAGTGGCGATAAGCCATCGCACAAGCCCCCATCATTCTTGCACAGATTTGAGGCAGCCGCTTGACCTGCCCAAACGGCGCCCCATCTCAACCCCCTTTTAGGATTCAACTCAAAGGATGCGAGAGTCAAGCGTCGTGGAAGAAACTTCGCCAGCGGCCCGGGAAGGCAAACTCCAAGTTTTCTCCCTTGAGCTTTTGCTCTGCTATAATCTCGCCGGAGTCCGGCGAAATCTTGGAAGTTGAAGCGAGAGCTGCAAGAACGTTAGTTGCTCCCTTCCCCTCGCAACGGTGAGCCACAATGCTCCCTCATCCCATGGTACGTGACACACTAGTATGTCTTCTGGCTGGAGGCGCAGGCGAGCGACTTTTTCCTCTCACCCGCGACCGCGCCAAGCCCGCCGTGCCGTTCGGCGGGATTTACCGCATCATTGACCTGACTCTTTCCAACTGTGTCAATTCCGACCTGCGGCGCATCTTTGTCTTGACCCAGTACAAGGCGCTCTCGCTGAACCGCCATATCCGCGAGGGCTGGACAATTCTCGCCAACGAGTTGGGGGAGTTCATCCACATCCTGCCGCCCATGAAACGGGTGGGCGACCAGTGGTATCAGGGCACCGCCGACGCCATTTACCAGAACCTCTACTCAGTGGGCAGCGAGGCCTGCAAGTACATCCTGATTCTTGCCGGCGACCACGTCTACAAAATGGATTACAGGCTCATGCTCAACCAGCATGTGGAGTCGGGTGCAGAGGTCACCATCGGCGCGCTCGAATTTGACCGCTCGGAAGCCAGCAGCTTCGGGGTGATGGAACTCGACGGCGCCGGGCGCATCCAAGGCTGGCAGGAGAAGCCTGCCGATCCCAAACCGTCGCCGAACAATCCACAGAAATGCCACATCTCGATGGGGGTCTACTGCTTCAACCGTGACCTGCTGATCCAGGCGCTGCTCGCGGATGCGGAGGATCCGAATTCCAGCCACGATTTTGGGAAGGACGTGGTCCCCCGACTCATCCCGAACCACCGCATCTTCGCCTACAACTTTGTGGATGAGAATCAGAAAGAGGCGCAGTACTGGCGCGACATCGGAACCATTGAGGCCTACTACGAGGCCAACATGGATCTGGTGGCGGTCTCACCGGTGTTCAATCTCTACGACAGCCACTGGCCTATCCGCACTTACCAGCGGCAATATCCACCCGCCAAATTCGTCTTTGCGCAGGAAGGCCGCCGCATGGGAATCGCGGTGGATTCCATCGTGTCGATGGGCTCGATTATCTCCGGCGGGCGCGTCACTAATTCCATTCTCTCGCCCGACGTGCGCGTCAACAGCTTCACAGAAATCGAAAGCTCCATTCTCTTTTCCCATGTCGATATCGGCCGCTATTCGCGCATCCGCCGCGCCATCATCGACCGCCACATCCATATCCCCGAACGCACCGAGATCGGCTTCGACCTCGAAGAGGACCGCAAGAAATACTACGTCACGGAAACCGGCATCGTGGTGGTCGTGCCGGAACAACGGTTGTTTGAGGAACCGGAGTAGGCGCGGCGCCCCGGCGCGCCGCGCACGCGCCAGGCTGCGAGAAGATGTCCGCAACGCCGACTGCGGCACTCAGAAGGTGAAACGTGTTTCCAGTTCGATGCGCCGGTTGGCAGTGGAATTGCCGAAGAAGCCGCCGCCGCCCAGCGCGTTGGAACGCCCAAACAGCGGGGAGCTGAGGTTTCCCACCGGCGGGGCCAGGTTCACGTGATTGAAGATATTACGTATTCCAATAATGAACTCTAGATTATAACGCTTGTTGGCGCTGGAGCCGAACATGCCGGGAGGCGGGCCTCCGCCGCCACTCAGCCCGCCCGGGCCTAAGCCGCCGCCGGGAGGGCCGCCGCGGTGACCACCGCCACGCCCGCCCCAACCTCCGGAAGACCCTCCTCCCGCCCGGCTCACCTCCTTGCCGAAACCAAAGGTTTTGCTCAGGCGCAGGTTCAGGTTAAAACGGCCCGGGCCGTCACCGTAGTTCCGCGGGATGATGCTCATGCCGGGCTGGGGAAGCGTGTCAAACGTTCCGTAAGCGGTCGTCACGACGCTTGGGCGGGTAAGATCGGACGCCAAGGCCGGCCGGTCGTTGAAGAGAAAGTCGCCGTTCAGGTCTTGTCCCACCACGATATCAAAGGGCGGTCCGGAGGAAATCTGAAGGAACGGGCTGATGCGAAAGCCGAGGGGAAATACGATGGAGCCGCCACTGAAGAAGCGCTGGCGGACGTCGAACCCCGCGCGGCCATACTCCGTCGTCAAATCATATTGGTTGGCGGGGAAGCTGCCGGCCCCGTCGCTGTTGCTGCGCGCCTGGTTGAGCATGTAGAAACCGAACAGTGTGAACTTCGGGCTGACGCGCGCGTTGTAGTTGGCAATGAGCTGATTCTGATTGAAGAGCCCGCTGGACTCGAACTGGAAGATGTTCTCCGTGCCGCCGAAGGGCCTTACCGCGCTCGCTGGGTTCAAAGGATCGTAGATGCCCGGCAAGGGGGCGTTGATGTTCCGCGAGCGAAGCATGTGTACGCCGTGCGAATTGGTGTAGGTAATGGCGAGAGTGATGTTCTTGGGAAACTGCCGCTCGATCCCGATGGCCGCCTGGGCCACGTAGGGAGCGCGCAAGTCGGACGCGATCCGGCGTATCGTCTGCGGCACCGCGCCGCCCGCCAACTGCTCGGGGGTGGGAATCTCGGGGAAGAAGTCCGGGTTTGCCACCACATACCGCCGCTGGACGATGCCGTTCAGGCGCAGGGCCTGAAGCGTCAGTTCGGAGCTGAAGCGATCATAGAAAATTCCCGCCCCGGCGCGCAGGACGGTCTTGGGTTGGCCCGTCTTGCTGCGGCCCAGGCCCCAGGCGATGCCGAGGCGCGGCGCCAAGGCGCGATGGTCGCTGATCTGATTTTGCGTTTCGTAGCGAAGCCCGGCGCTCAGGCTGAAGTTTGGCCGGACGCGCCAATCGTCCTGGATGAAAAGGCCCACGTCATACTGGTTGAGCGTGGCAATCGGTGTTCCGTTGGTAATGGAGAATTGGCGCGCGCCGCCGCCCTGGGCACGAATCTCCGCGGGCGTAAGGCCGTCGGCGATCCCCAGGAGCGTCAAGCGATAGGCTCCGAGCGAGGTAAACGTAAAGGCGCCGTTGTAGCTTTGCTGGGAGCGGTCCCACAGGCTTAAGTCGCGCAGCCGCCCTCCGAACTTGACCAGATGCTTGCCCATCGTCACCGAGGTCATGTTCTGGAGCTCGTAGTGGTCGTGGTTGGTGGTGTTGGGCCCCGAGTTGATGCCGCCGCCGGTGAAGGCGGCGAGCACCGAAATCGTCGGCTGAGAGTTGTCACCCGTCTGGTCGGTGCGTTGGCGCATATACTGGAAGCGCGTTTCGTTGACCGCTCGCGTACCCAGCATCGCCGTCTCCGTTGCCTGGATAGATTGCTCCGTGTTTCGCGTGTCGAAACCCTGCGAGGGCAAAGAGAATTGCCCGATGCCATTGTTATCAGACCCCCGTTGCGCGTAACTGTAGCGCGCCGTCAAGGTATTCTTGGGAGTCAACTGGTAATCGACGCGCGGGCTGACCGTGGTGCGCCAGGTAGGATTCACGACGGCTTGGCTGAAGGGTGTCTCGTTGAAGGCAGAGTCAAGCGTCACCGCGTTGACGACGGAGACTTCACCCACATCGCGGCGTTCAGCGTCCACGAAGAAGGAAGCCTTCTTGCTGAGCGGACCGCCCACGTTGCCGCCGAGTTCTCGCGCCTGGTAAGGCGGCTTGGTGCGCGCGAAGGGGTTGCGCGAATTGAAGACCGCGTCACTAAACTCAAAGGAAGTCTGGCCGTGAAACTTGTCGGTCCCTGGCTTGGTGAAGATCTCGATGCGGCCGAATCCCAGCCGGTCGTATTCCGCGGCAAAGGGGCTCTGGTTGACACGGATTTCGCGAATCGATTCCTTGGGCGGCAGGCGGCCTTCGGTGAAGCCGTCGATGTAAATCTGGCCTCCGTTGGGTCCCGCCGCGGGACCCGCCAGCGCCTGCAGTTCCTCCTGCAAGTCGTCGGGGTTGTCGGAGAGGGCCTTGAGATCGTCGCCCTTCAGCACCAGCGCGCCGACCGAGCTGGTGGGGCTGACGCTGACTTCCGCACCCGCGCCCTCGACGGTAACCTCCTGCGTTTCCAGAAATACCACGAGTTGGCCGTCAACAACTTGCGGCTGGCCACGAGCAATGACCACGCCTGGCCTCTCGAAATCCGCAAAACCTCTTACCTGAATCAGTACCGTGTAGGTACCGGGCGCGAGATTGCGAAATTCGTACCGGCCTTCCTCGTTCGTTTGCGCCTCAACCTTTGTCGCGTCGGCAGCGACGGCGGTCACCGTGACCGCGGGCACGACAGCTCCAGAGGAATCCTTCACTTGCCCGCGCAGGCTGATCTCTCCCGTTTGCGCCAAGAGCGCCATCGAACAGAATAAGGAAAATAGAATTGCACCGAGTGCCGATCTCCGGTGCCCTGCCAGAACAATCATCTTGAAACCCTCCGGAAGACTTCGTCTTATGAATCCCATTGGCTTGAAGTCACTTCAAAGTTATCTGTAACTTGCTGAAACAAATGCCGTTGCTCTGACCACGAGCAGCATTCGCGAACCGCGTTGCGGTGTTTTGTTGAAAACACAGGACATAGCGGCTTCGGTCACGCAGTTTTCCTGCGTGCCTCGGGCTGGCTCGAGCGATTCAACAACTTCTGTGAAGCGATGGATTGGCATTTATGGTCCGCCTTCCCCACCCCCGCCCATGTTCCATTGCCCCAGAACCATCTGTTCACTTCCCTTAGGCTGCGCAGCCAGGATCGGTTCCACACCGGCGAGAACAATAATGGCGGTCACCTCAGAAGATTTCGCGCCTTCCGTGCTGAGCACCATCAAAGCATCACCGGCCTTGAGATCACCCAACACCAGAGCCGGCGCGCGGTCCAGCATCTCCTGGAAGTCGGGTGGGCCGCCGTTATGCCCGCCTGCCGCTCCGCCGTCCCGCTCCGAGCGGGATCCCGCGGATGCAGTTCCGGACCCCTGACTCTCGCGACGCCACGCTCCGCCCCCGGCGCCTTGCGGCCCACCCGGCGCGGCATTGGAAGCTCCTCCCGCGCCGCCGCTCGGCCCGGCGCCGGTAGTGAACCGGGCGAGCATCTGCGCAACGAACGGCGGCAGGCGATGCAGTTTCGAGTCTGAATTCGTCCGCACCACAATAGGCTTTCCCGACGCCAAATCCTTGACGGTCACGGTGGCGTTCTGAGCGTCAGCGGAAATCACCGTTGCCCCGATGTTGTGAAAGGTTCCGGAAACCAGCTTCTCGGCAGCGAAGCGGGCGCCCTCTCCGCTCTTGGTGCCCAGGGCGCGAACCTGGTCGCCAACTTTGATCTCCTCAAACGTACCCGGTTTGGCGTCACTGAATTTGACCGAATCCGGAGCGTAACGGAGCAGGACCGCGTTCGCGGCCAGCGTAATGGTCACGGGGTGAGTGGGATTTGCAGGGTCGGGAGGCCGGGTCGGTACTGAAATCGTGATTTCTTTCGCCGTGGGGTCGAGCGCCTTCACGTGACCGCCTATCCCGCGCCGCCGCCATTCGGCGCGCTCGGCCTCGCGCGCCTTTTCCAAATCGGTCTTGGCCATCACAATGACGGAGGTGGCCGCCACGGACTTCTGATCGTCAGAGACGCGGCCCCGAATCAACACTCGGTCGCCCAGGCTGATCTCACCGACCGTGATGGGAGCGGCGGTCTTCAGGTCCTTGGCCCCAGGCGGAACGCGGATGACCGAGATGCCCTCCGGGAGGGGAACTTCCAGCACGGGGCCGGCGTCCGTCTCGAGAGTGAGGCCGCCCGTCTTCAGTTGCGTGACGACGCCGATGGGCCGGACCGGCTGAGCGGTTGCAGCGCCGGATTGCGTCGGGGGAGCTGTTGCCGGGTTTTGCGCCAGGGCAATTCCAGTCCAGACCGC
>CAZTHM010000171.1:0-7840 GCA_964613505.1 uncultured Acidobacteriota bacterium
CACTGCGCCCGCGAGCAGAACCAACGGAGGAAGCAGCTGCAAGCTCGACTGTCCCTGTTTCATTGTTTTCCCGCCGCTACGGTGAAGTTTAATTCAAGGCACGAAATGACTTGATCCTTGCGATTCCCTATGGCAGTCCACGCGGCTCCAAGACGAGTTTGTGCACCGTCCCCTTGTCAACGGCCATGTCGCCAAAAAGCATTGGGAGGCTTTGGCCCTGGTACCAGGTCTGGAACTGGTCACGGTAGTAAGGACTGAAGACCTGGCCGGATTCTCCGAGCGTAATGTTCTGCACGGAGTTTTCGAAGTTCGAAAAATCAATCACCATACGCATCGACGGCCCGACGGATGTCGTCGTCTGCTTAATCGTTGTCTGCGTTCCCGCCTGTGTAAACGGTCCCACGTTCAGCAAACCTCCGAGGGGCCGCACCCTTCCCAACGGATGATGAAAAGTGAGCGGGATCGTGTCGCCCCAGCGCCAGGCGCCGCGGTTCCGGCTCCCGACGAGGTCCGGAATCCGAGCGACACCTTCTTCCAGACTCTTGACCAGCGTAGCATGGAAATCCGCATCACCGGGCGGCAGCCAGCGCGTCCAGTTACTTCTCAAGATGTTTTCCAGGAATATGCTGCGCATTGGCCATTCGTATCCGGAAAGATCATCGCCGAGTTTGGGCTTGAGAATTCGCTCGAGGAGAGCGCGGCGCGTGACCTCGCAGACCAGCGTAGCGGCGGAATCGGCCTTGGCTTCGCCGTCCCAGTTCGCGATCAGGCTCAAAGCGTACTGAGCGTTCGCGCTCTGCGGCGAGTGCCTGGCCGCGGCAGCAACAAGCTGCTGGGCGAGCCAGCGGTCCTCGATGGAATAAATATCTGATTGAATGCGCAGCATGTCAGGGACTGCGAAGGACCCGCCAGCTTCCAGCAATTGATAGACGCGTGCGGTGCGGTAAGGCGATTCCCATTGGCTGGTGATGAAGTACGGATAACCGTCGGGAACGACGCGGCCGTTGGCGGTGGCGATGATCCCATTGGCGGGATTATAAGAGTGGGGAAGATCTTCAAATGGAATATAGCCTGTCCAGTCGTAATCGTCGGCTGAACCGGGGACCGGCACCGTTCCATCGCCTTGCCTGCGGATGGGGACGCGCCCGGCGGCGTAATAGCCGATATTTCCATCAACGTCGGCGTAGACGAAGTTCTGCATGGGGCCGGCGAAATCTCGCAACGCGGCGGTGAATTCCTGCCAGTTCTGCGCGTGATCGATTTTCCAGAATGGGAAATGAAGGGCGCGGGGTTCGAGCGCCGTCCAGCGCAAGGCCAGGTCGCGGGCTCCCTCATGAGAGATTACCGGCCCGTGACGACTCACCTTGACCTGCAAGTGAAAGTCGGCCTTGTCGCGCACCTTAATGATTTCATCCCGCACATCGGCGTCGATCCAACTGCCATTGTGGAGATACTTGTTCGGGTCTCGGAAGTTGAAGTTCTCTATGAACAGATCCTGGACGTCGGGCGCGGTGTTCGTCGCGCCCCAGGCGATGCGCTCATTGTGGCCGAGGATGACCGCCGGAAGTCCAGGAAAGGTGACCCCGGAGACATTCAGTCCCGGCGCCTTCATGTGAATCATGTACCAAACACTGGGTACGCGGTGGCCGAGGTGCGGATCATTCACCAGCAGCGGTTTGCCCGACTTTGTGTGTGTCCCGCTGAGCACCCAGTTATTGCTGCCAAGCCCGGCGAGCGACTTTCCGAAAGGGGACGCAAGAGTTGCCAAACCTGGATCAAGGGTTTCCCCGCGCGCGAGCCTTGCCGTCGGGGGACGCTGGGGCGCCGCGCCCGAGGAAGGGATTGGGTCGGCGACGGGGCGGTCGAGCGGCGAATGGTCGGGGAAAAGGTCGGAGTAAAGCTCCGGGCTGACCTTGGTGCGAATGCGCTCCCGCATCAGCTCGTCCGGCCAGGAATGGCTGAGCGATCGAGCCATGTTCAGAGCGATGCTGAAGGAGTCAGCCTCCCGCCAGGGGCGCGGGCGGTAACGAAGCAGCAAAAACTCCATCGGCAACTGATCCTGGTGCGTGGTGATGAAAGTGTTCACCCCGCGGGCGTAAGCGCTGAGCATCTGCCGCGAGTCGGCATCGAGCTCCGCGAAGGCGCGCTCGCAAGCCTGAGGAAATCCCAGCGTCCGGCTCTCGAGGTCGAGCTTCAACGCGCTCTCGCCGAGAATCTCGGAGAGTTCGCCGTGGGCGAATCGCCGGCTGAGGTCCATTTGCCACAGGCGGTCCTGGGCCGTTACATAACCCTGCGCGAAAAGTACATCCTCTTGCGATGAAGCGCGAAGATGGGGGACGCCGTGGGAATCTCGGAGGACTTCGACGCGTCCGGCCAAGCCCGTCACTTTGATAGCGCCGTCGAGCTGGGGAAGAGAAGCCTTCGCCCGCCGATAAAGCCATGCCACGGCGCCAGCCGCCACGGCCAGGGCGAGGATAATAAGCGTGATTACGATCCGGCGGATAGTGCGGAGTGGGCGCCGTGAGGTTGTCCGCGCATTGGGCGAAGCGCTTATCATTCGTAATTGAAACTGCGGGTACTGCCGCCACAGCCCTTCCCCGCTGGTGGCGGAGGGATGGTACTAAAAACCTCCCGACGCTTCAACGGACGCAGCCTCATCGACCGGTGGCGCAATTGCATCTTCTCTGTTTTTCGCACATGCCGCCAGACCTCACGACAGCTTTCGTGGCGCACGCAGGCCTTGTGCGGATGCCTATGCACGGTATAATCAACATCGCTGGCGCGCTGCCGTATGCTTCGAGGACTCAAACTTTCGTCCCTTTCTCCCTCATTCTTGTTGATGGGCGGGGTTGTCGCCTTCCTGGCAGCAGCCTGTCTGATCTGGGCGGACCTTACCGCTCCACTCAATTCCCGTTTCCCTGTGATTTCACCCGATGGGGAACACTTCGCTTACTTCGACCTCGTCGAAAAGGGACCGCTGGAGACCGCGGTTGACTTCGATTTGATCGTGTCCACGACGGGAGGCCGCTTAAGGGGTCGCTTTCGAATCCCGCCAGGGTCAATCCACTGGTCGAACGCCGGACACGTGGCTGTCGTTGATGAGAAACGCGGCGAGGCCAGACTGATCATCAACGCCGAAGACAGGCTTCTGGTTCTGGCGCAAATCCAGCTTAGTCCGGGAAGGGAGCCAAAGTGGTCTCATGATGGCAACAAACTGGCATTCGTCCGCCCCGCGGATTCTGGCGACGAGTTGGCAATTTACGACGTCCAGCAGTCGGGTTCATTACCGGTTCGGGTTCCTCCGGAGTCTCAATGGAGCCGCGCGCGGATCTTGTTCTGGTCGCCTGGCAGCGAGTACCTCTATCTGCTCAACGAAGCGGGCCAGGAAGTTGCGCTGGACCGAGTGGCTATTCAGACCGGGAAGGTGCAGCAAGTGGCCCGAGGGTTCGAACTCGGGAAGGGAACTCCTTCGGGACTGCCACGGCTTTCTCCCGATGGAAGCAAGGTCTATCTCCCGCCGCCGCGCAACTGCGTTATCGATTCCGAAACCAACCAGGTGATTTGGACGCTCCCAGAAGGCGGAAAGATTCTCTGGTCGCCCTGGTCGGGAGATGGCCGTCAGCTTTTCTACTTCTATTCTGTTGATCCCACGCAGATTCTCTCCCATGACTTTGCCAGTTCCTTCGACCAAGTTGCAGCTTCCAACGTCTGGGCGAACGGGGTCTTTTCCGCGGATGGACGGAGCTACTTCTTCCGCGCTCCCCAGGAGGCCATTCCTTACGGCTGGAAGCAGAACTTGCAGGCATGGCTTGGGAGCTCGTGGGGCTGGCAGCAGGTGGACCTCTCCCCCTCAGCCGTCCACACGTTGGGCCGCATTGAATTCTGGCCCTGGGAGCAGACTTTTGACGCCGGGATGCTGGCGCGCCAGGATGATTATGCGGGGGTCCATTTCGGGTTGTACGAAGCCGACGGCCGTCTGTTCGACGAGATGCATTTTCCGACGGCGCGAGAGGATCTCCTCCGTCAGATCCGAGCCCATCGATTGGTTCTCCTCACGATGGTGCTTTACGTCGTCATGGCACTGGGCTTGTATCGGAAGCGTTCTGATAGCCCTGCAGTTGTCGCCTTCTACTTCCTCACGCTTTTGCTGATGGTTTTAGGAGTTAGTCAGTCCCTTCACAGCTCAGCCTCCGCCCCATCACCCTCGCCGTTTGACGTCACTCCGGGAGAAACCCAATGGCTGGCCGCCTGGACGACACCTTCCCTCCCGGAACTTCTGGTCGAAGGGGCAAATGTTCTGTCAATCTTCCTCTGGGTTTTGCTTCCCCTGGCGCTGATCAACTTGGCGATTGTCTTTCCGCCAGAGAATCTCCTATTCCTCCAGAGGAGTTCCCTGAAGTGGGCGGTTTATGGTGTGGGCTTGCTTCCGTTGCTGGGCAGGCTGGCCGCTCCACACTCTGCGCCGTCGATCAGCACGCCGCTGCGCGTCTTGTTGGCCTTGGCCGGCACCACGGCAGTTGCGGTTTGGACCCTGACCCTGCTCGTCAATTACCGGCAGGGGTCCGACAAACGAAGTCGTGGCCAAATCCCCTGGCTGGCGATGGCGTCGGGGCTGGCGGCGGCGGGGGGAGTCATGCACGTGATCACACTTGGGCGGGGAAGCGAGTTCGCGGAAGCGGAAATGCAATTCCTCCCGGGCGTGATTCGCACAGCAGGCCATTTCCTGATGGTCTGGGCTGCGCCGGCCTGCATCGCCTACGCGCTGGGAGCGGAAAAGCCCTACCGGCTTCGCCTGCTGGCGCGGCGGGCCCTGCGCAACGCTCTCATGGCGCTGCCCATCCTGCTGGCCTTCGTTCTGTTGTGGGCGGGAGTGAGCTGGCTCGTGACGGGGTCGTTCTTCACGTTGTCGGCGCCCGTCATCACTCTGGCGGTCATCATGGCGATCCTCCTCGCCATGCCTTTTCGCGGGCGCCTGCGGGGTTTTGTGGAGCGGACTTTCGACCGGGAGGCATTCGAATTCCGCGAGAGTCTGATGGACTTTGCCCGCGGCTTGCCGCACATCCTGGACCGCCGGACCCTGGCCGCCTCTCTGGAGGAAACGCTGACCAAGGCAATGGGCGCCCGTTGGCACTACCTCTTTGTGCTGGACCGTCGCGCCAAGAAGCTGCGGCTGCAAACCGGCAAGTCCCCGTTGTCGGGAGGGGCCATGAGTGTGGAGTTTGATCTCAGCGAGCCCCTCTGCCAGTACTTGCTAGCGAAGGAGCGTCCCTTCGAAGTGGAGGTTTCCCCTTACAGCCCCGAACTCATTCCAGTCTTCAGAAGCGCCGCCGACCGCTTGGGCACGCTTCAGGCCGCGGTGATCATGGGACTAAAACGGCGGCACGAACTGCTGGGTCTCCTGGTCATGGGAAACAAAACCTCGAGAGACTTTTACGATGCCGAAGACCTGGAATTGTTAAGGACCGTGGCCCGCGAAGCGGCGGCCGCAGTGGAGAATATTGATCTCTTTGAGGATTTGGCCCGCGACCGTACCGTCCAGAAGGAATTGGAAGACGCATCGGACGTGCAAGCGCAGCTCTTTCCTGCTGATACTCCCCGGCTGCAAAGTGGGCAAGTAACCGGCCGTTGCATCCCGTCGCGTTCGGCGTGCGGCGACTTCTACGATTTCCTCGAGCTTCCCGGAGGGAAAACCGGAATCGCGATCGGGGACGTTTCCGGAAAAGGAATGGCGGCGACCTTATTGATGGCCAGCGTGCAGGGGTTGTTGCGGACCCAGGCTCCCACTTCGGCCAATCTGGGCCAACTGGTGCGGAAGATCAATCAACACCTTTACGGGTCGTTGTCCGGGGCCCGATTTTGCACGCTTTTTTTCGGAGTTTACGATGAGGCGCGGCGCCACCTGCAGTTCTTCAATGCCGGGTACCCGCCTCCCCTGGTGGTAACGGCCGAAGGGGTCAGGTTCCTGGAGGCTACGGGCTTGCCGCTCGGTTTGTTTCCAGAGATCGCCCACCGCCCGCAAGTCGAAGTCCTGGCTCCCGGCTCGCTTCTGGTGCTCTATTCGGATGGCGTAACCGGAGCCCACAACAGTCGGGGAGAAAACTTCGGAGTCGAACGTCTGGTGAACGCGGTGACCCGAGCTCGTGAAGAGGACACCGACCGACTGATGGCGAGGATCCTGGCAGAGGTCCGCGATTTTGAAGGGGGAATCCCGCTCGAAGACGACCAGACCCTGATCGTGCTCAAGAGGCATGAATCTTAAACAGCTAGCTGCGGACTGTCCACTCCGTTCATACCCAGGGCGTTAAGACCGATCTATGATTGACCTTAGTCAGATTACGGAGGTTCTTTCTAAACTAGTTGCTATCGAGTCGGTTAATCCGGATTTGGTGCCGGGGGGGAGCGGCGAGGGAGCGATCGCCCGCCATCTTGCCCAGTCCCTCCAGTCAGCCGGGCTCGAGGCCCGGCTTGAGGAAGTGAGCCCGGGCCGGCTCAACGTAATCGGCGTGCTGAAAGGGAAGGGCGGAGGGAGAAACCTGATGCTCAACGGCCATCTCGACACGGTCGGTGTGGCCGGAATGGAAGCGCCCTTCATGCCGCGGATTGAAAACGGTCTCCTGTACGGGCGCGGCGCCCAGGACATGAAAGGCGGCGTGGCCGCGGCGCTGGTGGCGGTCGCGACCCTGGCCCGGGAACCTCGCCTGAGGGGTGACGTGGTCTTTGCCGGTGTTGCGGACGAAGAGTACAAGAGTGCCGGCACGCGAGCCCTCCTCGCAAGTGGCGTCCGCGCCGACGCCGCCATCGTCATGGAGCCGACTGGCCTCGAAGTGGCGACGGCTCACAAGGGATTCGCCTGGGCAGAAGTCGAAACCCTCGGCCGGGCCGCCCACGGCAGCCGTCCCGAAGAAGGTTTGGACGCCATCGTCTTTATGGGGCGTGTACTCGTCGAAATCGAGCGCCTTCAGGAGAGCCTGAACGCCGGCCCCGGGCACGCGCTCTTGGGCTGCGGCTCGATCCATGCATCGCTCATCTCCGGAGGTCAGGAACTCTCCAGTTATCCGGCCCAATGCCGGCTCAACCTCGAGCGCCGTCTGGTGCCGGGCGAAGATGGAACGACGTTTGACGGCGAACTGCAGGCGATTGTTTCGAAGCTCTCCGCGCCAGACCCGCGGTTTAAGGCGCGTATTACCATGGGCTATTCGGCGCAAGCCCTCGAAACGCCGCGGGAAGCCGCGATCGCGCAAACCCTTGCCCATGCCGCCAGAAGCGTAATGGGCCACGAAGCGCCGTTCGGGACGCAGAGCTTCTGGACGGACGCGGCCCTGCTGAGCGAGGCGGGGATTCCCAGCGTGCTGTTCGGGCCGGGCGGCGCCGGGCTCCATTCGGCAAGCGAATACGTTCGGTTGGATCACGTTCTCCAGTGCGCGGAGACGCTGGCCGCATGCGCGCGTGACTTCTGCGGAGCATAAATCGCGGGCTGAAGTTGCCCAATTTGGCCAAAAGTTGACAGGACAAAAAGCCCGATTTGATGCTAACCATCTTTCTTTTCTATCAGATTCCTTGATTTCCATTAACTCCTTTGGTTTGTATAACATTCCGGGGTCGTTCCAGCGTTTTTGGAAGCCGATCCTTTGTTTTCATAAAGATTCCGGGGTCGTTCCGCAAAAAAGGGTTACCAGGGGGGACTAGATGTCTAGGCGGTCTACCTGTCCGCCCCGCCCGCCTCAACGCCACGAAGGTTGCCGCCATAAAAGCTCCTTCAGTCTGGGGTTTGGGATTAGGGGTTAGAGAGGTACCGACCCTGACCCCCAGCCCCAAATTCCAAATTCCGGATTTCCGATTC
>CAZTHM010000172.1:0-7839 GCA_964613505.1 uncultured Acidobacteriota bacterium
ATGAATGAATTCACGCGCCTGGACCTGTACGCGCGCATCTTCAAACCTCCCTCGATCAAATTCAAGGACTTGAAAGCCGTCGTGACCTCACGGTTGACCGCGCAGCTTCTGCCCTTTGACGTGCGCACGGATTACGTTCGGGTGACCGAGGACAGCGTCCTGACGCCGGTTACCGTGCAGGTCTCCAACCGCGATCTGCAGTTTGAGAACAAAGAAGGCGTGATGCATTCGGTCATGGACATCTACGGGCAGATCACCAGCCTGGGGGGCCGGATCGTCACCACCTTCGAGGACGCCGTGGCCCTGGATGTTCCCGACAACGATTTTCAGCGTTACGTGGATCGCAAGTCGGTCTACCAAAAAGTGGTGCCCCTGCGGCCGGGACGCTACAAGCTGAGTGTCGTGGTCAAGGATGACCTGAACGGCCACATGGGGTCCATCGAACTGGGAATCCAGGTTCCCCGCTATGACGAGGAACGACTCGCTGCCAGCTCGCTGATCCTGGCTGACCTCATCCAGCCTCTACCTACGGCGCAGGTGGGCACGGGACCGTTCGTCATCGGCGGGACGAAAGTTCGGCCCAGCGTCAACCAGCAATTCACGCGCGAGCAGAACCTGGGAATCTATATGCAGGTCTATAATCTGGGAATTGACCCGGAGACGCACAAGTCCTCCGCCGACATTCAGTATGAGATCATGAAGGACGGGAAAGCGCTCCTGAGCCAATCGGAGGACATGGCCAAGCTGAAAAACTCCTCCCCGCAGATTACGTTGCAGAAGACGATGCCGCTGAAGGCGCTTCTGCCGGGGAAATACACCGTCCAGATCAAGGTGACTGACAACGTCAAGAAACAAAGCATTACGCCATCGCCGACGGTGACTTTCGAATTGCGTTAGCGACCCCGTGGTGTTCCGGCGGGCCGGGACAAGATCTTGTCTTGAAGAGGTTCAATGCCTATGAGCCTGTTTCAGCGACGAAGAGGATTGCTGGCCACGCTTCTGGTGAGCGGCGCCGTGCTCACTTGTTGGGACGCCACTTCCATTAAAGCAGCGGACTTCGGGCGAATCACCGGGACAGTCTCCGACCCACAAGGGGCCCCCTTGATGGGAGCCACCGTCATCATCGCCGGCCCCCTGCTAACCGAGCTTCAACCCCTGGCGAAAGCCGCCGAGCGCGTCATTACCGATGCCCACGGAAGATTTGCCGTCGAACGTTTGATCCCGGGTTGGTACTCCCTGCAAGTGATTTCGGCCACGCGCCTTCCCATCCTCCGCAACCGCGTTCAGGTGGAAGCGGGCCGGAGCCTGCAAGAGAACTTTGTCCTGAGCGATATCCTGGCGCTTCTGGTTCTGCGGGTTCCGTCCGGCAAGGTGACAAGCTGGGGCGAGGATTGGAAATGGGTGCTGCGGACTTCCGCTGCCACCCGGCCTGTCCTCCGTTACCAGGAGCCTTCCAAGACCAAGACGAAATCCAAGGCCCGCAAAGCGCCTCTCCCTTCCAGCCAGCGGCTGATCGCCATGAATCCAGGCTCGACGCGGCGCACGGCGCTGGCCGCCGATCCCGGCATGGGGAGCGTTCTGGCGTACGTGCGAGCGCTTTCCCTGGATACGGATCTTCTGGTCGCGGGGTCCATGGGCCCGAGCGGCTTCCAGGCTTCGTCGCTGGCCACGCTCCTTCGCAAGGATGTGCTGCGGGGCGACCCGCAAGAACTCGGCTTGGCGGTCCACCAGTTGAATTTCGCGGATGGCGTGCCTTTGCCTTCCGGCGAGGGGCGCGAGAGCACGAACCACGCCCAGGCTATGGTGGTCCATTACGTTCGCACGCATCGGCTCTTCGACCGCCTCCTCCTGACGACGGGCCTGGAGGTTGATTACCTCAATGCTGCCCAGGATGCCCTGTCCTCCCGGCCTATCGCGAAGCTCGAGTATCTACTGTCGCCATCGAACAGCCTTTCCCTGCGCTATGGCGTAGCCCGTGTGGAGGGGGACGGCACCCTTCTTGACCGGGTTGGAACACTGACGGCTTTCCCGCGGGTGACGATGCGTGGCTATCGGCCGCAACTGGAAACTCTGAACCACGCGGAGTTGGGCTTTACGCATAGAATGGGCAGGGATTCCCGGGTCGAGTTGGCGGCCTATCGCGATAATTTCGAAAACACGGCGGTCTGGGGTTTCGGCGGGGCGCGAGTATTAAGCGGACTGGGTGGCAGTTTCTTACCCAACCCGGCGGCCGACGGAGTGACCCTGAATGCCGGGAATTACACTTCGTCCGGGGTTCGAGCCGCATTTACGCGCAACCTGGGCAACTCCGTTCAACTGGCGGTGTTGTATGCCCTGGGAGACGCCTTGAGTGTGGATGCACTCAGTGTCCCGGGCGGGGAGCGGGTGAAAAATCTGAGGTCGGTTATGCGGGCGCGGCGGAGTCAGACCATCGGTGGCCGGGTTTCGGCTCGCATCCCCGTTTCCAAGACCCGAATCACGACCACATACGAGTGGCTGCCCAGGGGTCGGGTGACGGAAGTTGATCCTTATGGCCAAGCCAGCATGCAGCTCCAGCCCTTCCTGGGCGTCCAGATCCGACAGCCCCTCCCATCTCTCGCCTTCCTCCCCGCGCGAATTGAAGCGCTTGCCGATTTCCGCAACTTGCTCGCTCAGGGGTACACGAGGGTCTCCAAGTCGGGCGACGAGTCGCTGATCCTGACCCCCGCGTATCGAAGCTTTCGGGGTGGATTCTCGGTCCAGTTCTAATCATCCCCAGGAAAGCCTCGGTATTGCGGTCGTGTGTTCGCGTGGATGCTGTACCCGGATATGCCAGGCGAGTTCTCCGAGGATGGCGCTAGATGGGGACGAATTCTCCCGCCTCTCGTTACCAAAATCAGGAGCCCATATCCGTGTTTTCATAGCATCTTCCAGTGGTGGGAGTGTATTCCATTAACGTGTTGAAATTATGGCACTTAAATATTTGCTGAAACGAAATCACTGGAAGAGGATTTGCTTAAAAAGAGCTTGGAGTCGTGTATCGTTTCACGTGTAGGTAGCTGGGTCGAATGCGGACGACGTTACCATTCCGGTTTACCACCGTCTTTCTGGCGCTGCTTAGCCTGACGCTCGTCGTCTTCGGCATCCTCAATTTTGAACAGCGCAGAGTTTATCAGCTTCCCGACGACGGCGTCTCCTGGGTTGATACCAAAGGGGGGGTTACAGCTTGGCTTGTCGCTCCCGACAGTCCCGCGGAACGGGGGGGCATCGCCCAGGGCGACAACCTGGAAGCCGTCAATGGCGTGCCCATCAAGCGCGCGCTCGACGCCACGCGCGAGATCTTCCGGACCGGGGTCTGGGCTCAGGCGCGGTACGACCTTCGGAGGAACGGACAGCCCTTCCTGGCGACCATCGTCGTCGCGCCCCAAAGCAATCAGAGCTCGCTTCGGCACTACCTCGAACTGGTTGGCCTGATTTACTTGCTCATTGGGACGTTCATTCTCGTGCGCCGCTGGACGGCGCCTAAATCACTGCATTTCTACGTTTTCTGCCTGGCTTCCTTCGTGCTCTACACTTTCTCCTACACCGGCAAGCTGAACTTGTTTGACGGAACGATCTATTGGTTGAACGTTCTCGCCTGGATTCTTCAGCCGGCGCTCTTTCTCCACTTCTGCCTGAGCTTTCCAGAGCGGCCCGAGTACCTCCGCGCGCGGCCCGTCCGCGCGGTCTTCATCTACCTGCCTGGGACGTTGCTTTTGGCCGTTCATCTTCTGGTGGCGACGGGCTTCCTTTTCTGGTCTCTGCCTCTCCTTCTCGCCCGTTACAGGCTCGACCGCCTCGAGCTGTTTTACCTGGCGGCCTATTTCGTCCTCGGAGCGTTCTGGCTGCGGCGCAGCTTCCTTCGGGCTGAGGTTCCCTTGGTCAAACAGCAGCTCAAATGGGTAAGCCGGGGAGCCTTCGTGGCGATCATGCCGTTCGCGTTGCTCTACGTCGTTCCTTACTTCCTGGGTTTCATTCCTGCCCCGTGGATGAAACTCTCGACGCTCTCCTTGATCATTCTGCCGCTCACGTTCGGCTACGCCATCGTGCGCTATCGGCTGATGGACGTGGACATTATTTTCCAACGCGGGATCGCCTACACGCTGGCCACGGCGGCCATGGTGGGATTGTCCTTTGGCTTGATCGCGCTCTTTGCGGACGTTTTCCGGACGACTTTCCCCGCCACCAGCCGCAGCGGCTGGATCATGGCCATCATCATCACGGCGTTCCTCTTCCAGCCCATCGTGAACTGGATACAGGCGCGGCTGGATAAGCTGCTCAACCGCGAGCGGTACGACTATCGCCGGACGCTGCTGACCTTCGCGCACGAACTCACCACGGAGCTGCACGTTGACCGCCTGCTCGATCAGGTGGTCGGCCGTCTGTCGGAGACCCTGGCGGTGGACCGGCTGGCGATCTTCCTCCATTCCGAATCGAACGGTTTCCGACTGGCGAAGTCGCGCGGCCTCTCGATTTCGGGAGCCACGGACCTGAGCTTCCTCGACCCGCACCGCGACGAATTGCGGAAGGGTTATCTCTTCTATGAAAGCGTCAAGCGCGTGTTTGGCGTTTCGCCGGCCGCGCAGGCGACCATCGAGCAACTTGACCTGCATTACTACCTGGCGTTCAAGATGAAAGAGCGCACGCTCGGTTATCTGGCGCTGGGCAGGACACGCAAGGGAGATTTTCTTTCCAGCGAGGACGTCGACCTGTTGCAGACCATCACCAGTTATCTCGCGGTCGCCCTGGAAAACGCCCGGCTCTACGAATCCCTGGAGCAGAAGGCGCGGCAATACCAGGAATTGCGCGACTTCAGCGAAAACATCATCGAGTCGGTCAACGTGGGAGTCCTGGCGTTCGATCTGGAGCATCGCATCACGGGCTGGAATTCCGCCATGGTGAAGCTCTACGGGCTCTCGCGCACCGAGGCCATCGGGAGCGCACTGGAATCAATCTTCCCTCCCGAGCTCCTGGCGGAGCTGCCCACTTCGAGCGATCCCCATCACACGGTCAACGTTTACAAGTTTTCCCTGCGCACGTCCGACGGCCGGCGGCTGATCGTGAATTCCTCCATGACCCCGCTGATTGGCAAGGACGAGCAGGTGATCGGCCGCTTGCTCGTCTTCAACGACATCACCGAACGGGTGAATCTGGAAGACCAGTTGGTGCAGGCTGAGAAGCTCTCCTCCATCGGGCTGCTGGCGGCGGGCGTCGCCCATGAAGTGAATACCCCCCTGGCGGTGATTTCTTCGCAGGCGCAGATGCTGGCCAAACAGATGTCCGCCGAGGATCCCAGCGCCCGCACCGTGGACAAGATCATCAAGCAGTCGTTCCGCGCCTCGGAAATCGTCAATAATCTTCTCAAGTTCTCCCGCGTGAGCGGCAGCGAGTATTCGGAGCTCGACCTGAACCGCGTGATTCGCGAGACGCTCTCGCTGATCGAACCCATGCTGCGGGCGTCCAACATCTCCTTGAACGCCCAGCTTTCTCCTTCCGTGCCGCCCTTGTATGGCAACCCCGGCAAACTACAGCAAGTGTTCATGAACCTCATCATGAACGCCCGCGACGCCATGCCGCGCGGCGGCGAGCTGACGCTGGCCACCGAATCCGAGAACTCCACCATTCATGTGGAAGTCTCCGACAACGGCATGGGCATTCCGGCGGAGGAACTGAGCAAGATCTTCGACCCCTTCTTCACCACCAAGTCCAAGAGCCGCGGCACCGGGCTGGGTCTGGCGGTGACCTACGGTATTATCCGCGAGCATTCCGGCAAGATCGGTGTGGAGAGCGCGCCGGGACGGGGCACCACCTTCCGCCTCGAATTCCCCACCGCAAGGAAACCGGTCAATGTCGGTTAAAGGCTCGATCCTCATCATTGATGATGAACAAGAAATCCGCGGGAGCCTGGAACAGCTTTTGGGCGTCGCGGGCTATCGCCTGACGACGGCCGCGACCGCAGAAGAGGGCTTAAGGAGGATTGAAGAGGGCGTCTTTGACCTCGTCCTGCTCGATATCAGCCTGCCGGACCGTAGCGGTCTCGAAATCCTGAAGCTGATCAAGCGTGATGCGCCCGACACCGGCGTCATCATGATTACCGCTTACGACTCCAGCCAGATGGCTTTCCAAGCCTCGAAGGAAGGTGCGGAGAGCTACATTACCAAGCCCTGGGACAACGACAAGCTCTTGCTCGAGATCCGCAACGCGCTCGATAAGTCGCGCCTGCAGGTTGAAAACGTCCAGTTGCGGCGCGCCCTGAAGCGCTTCGGCCTGCCCAACATCGTGGGCAAAAGCGACCGCATGCAGAAGGTCTTCGACCTGGTCACCCAGGTTGCGCCCAGCCGCGCCACGGTGCTCATCACGGGCGAAAGCGGCACGGGCAAAGAACTGGTCGCCAAGACCATCCATGCCACCAGTCCGCGCGCCGACCGGTCGTTTGTTCCCGTCAACACTGGTTCGATGCCGGTGGATTTGCTGGAAAGCACTCTCTTCGGACACGTTAAGGGCGCGTTCACTTCCGCCATCGCCACCAAGCGCGGCCTGTTCGAGGTGGCCGATCAGGGAACGATCTTCTTCGACGAAATCGGGACGATTGGCGTCGAGACTCAGGCCAAGCTCTTGCGCGTCATTCAGGAGCGCGAGTTCATGCGCCTGGGCGGTACGGAAACCATAAAGGTGGATGTGCGGATTCTCGCCGCTACCAACGCCGACTTGCGGCGCCTGGTACAGGAAAACAAATTTCGCGAAGACCTCTACTACCGGCTGAACGTCATCTCCATCCCGCTGCCGCCGTTGCGCGACCGCCTGGGCGACATTCCCTTGCTGACCGATCATTTCCTGGAAAAGTTCGCCCAGGAGAATAAGCGGCAGGGGCTGCGCTTTTCTTCCGAGGCCCTCAAACGCTTGATGGATTACAACTGGCCGGGAAACGTTCGCGAGCTGGAAAACGCCGTGGAGCGCTCGGTGGTCCTCTCCAACGGGCCGGAACTCACTCCCGACCTCCTCCCCGAGCAACTGTCCTCCGACGGCTTCCACGCCGCGCGCGCCCTGCCGGCCGAAGATCTCGCGGGCCGGTCGCTTTTCGAGATCATGGAGTCCTACGAACGGCGCGTCATCCTCGATATGCTCGCGCGCGCCGACTGGAGCCAGACCGAAGCCGCCGAAAAGTTCAAGATCCCTCTCTCCACCCTCAACCAGAAAATCAAACGCCTCCAAATCGATATAAAGCGCCGCCGGGAAGTGTAGTCGTAACTGTAAGACCGGCGCTTGCCTCGGCCAGGCCAATTACGCAGAACCCGACGGGCCCTGCAAGAACCCTCCGGCCGCGTCACGACCGCCGTTTTCCGCTTCGCGCCTTCTTCGCCAGATAGCGGAGATCGAGTGCCTGGCGGATCAGCGTCTTGATCACCGCTTGGCGGCTTACGTTCAACTCCGTCGCGGCGATATCGAGCTCATGGAGCAGAGGGGCGGCGAAATCTACATTGACCCGGCGGATCGGTTCCATCATCCGGCCGGCGTTGGTAAAAAAGCGCGATACGTCCTCACCGCGCTCGGCACGGCGGGCAATCGCTCCCGCCGAGGGGACCTTGCGGGTTCTACGAATGTTCTTCATAAAGCGGTTGCTCCTGTTGGGTTGCTTTCCATAGCGTTACGAGGTGGTAGTACTCACCTCGCCGGTCCTCCCGCACCTCGAAGATTAGCGAATATAGCCGGTCCCCCACCCAGCCGATCGCTCGATACTGCTCGGAAAAGTCAGACCGTTGGTCCAGGTAATAGGGATGCGAGAATATCTCTTGCGCTTCCTCGAAGCCGATGCCCCGCTGG
>CAZTHM010000173.1:0-7789 GCA_964613505.1 uncultured Acidobacteriota bacterium
CTTCCCGCGAGAAAGTAGAGTTTTACAACCTCGAATATCGTCCCCCTCTTACTAGGTCCCCTTGTGTCAAGCCCCATGTGCATGCTCTTGCACTGAAGTGACAGAGCGCCACCGAGGTACCACGCATTGTCCCGCCCCTGTATGAGGCGCCTTCTGCTTTCTTGTTCAGTCAATTACGACTTGTTGTCCAGTTCACTGGGGCAAAAGAACCTCAGAGCACAGGTGAACCAGCCAAATCCCACACAAGCTCGATGAAGCGACGTGAGTTAGGAATTCCGGCAGACAACAATCTGCCCGAGGTCAAGTAGAAACCTGAGCGAGCGCAGCTGTTTGTCGAACGCTTATCGCCCGCGCCAATGGCAAATCAAGTGCTGCGCCTCTGCCTTAGCCCAGGATTCCTCTGTGGGGAGCTCATCCTGAGTGTCCGCCACGGGGACCACAAAAACACGCCAGGAGGTGGACCATGCCCACGCGACGGGAGTTCTTGAGAGCTGGAGCCCTGACCGGAGCAGGGTTCTTGCTACCTTGGAGGTTTGAAACACGGCACGGCTGGGCTGCCGTGCCTGGGGGGACTCTGGCTCCCTCATCGATTCCCAAGTACGTCACGCCCCTATTAATCCCGCCCGCCATACCACGCGCGGGCAGGAGCAAGCATTCCCCATTCGATTACTACGAGATTGCCGTACGACAGTTCCAGCAACACATTCTCCCCCCCGGCATGGGATTGCCGCCGACCACTGTCTGGAGCTATGGCTCGACTGCTTTCCCTGGAACCGTGGCGCAGGGCGGGAGTTTCAACTATCCCTCCTTCACGATCGAGGCGCAGTACAACCGGCCCGTGCGCGTCAATTGGATCAACGGCCTGGTGAAGAAGAACGGTCACTACCTCCCCCACCTCCTTCCGGTGGACCAGACTCTTCACTGGGCCAACCCACCCGGGGGAATGGCTATGCGCGACATGCGGGGGACGACCCCCACTCCCTACCGCGGTCCGGTTCCGATTGTGACCCATGTGCATGGCGCCCATACTCACGAAGAGAGTGATGGTTACGCCGAGGCGTGGTACTTGCCCGCGGCAAGGAACATTCCGCGTGGGTATGCAACGGTGGGCTCTTGGTATAACACCTTCGCCAGAAAATTCAAAGCTAAGACCGGACAGGGCTGGAATTGGGGCAGCGCGGTGTTTCAGTATCCCAACGACCAACGGGCGTCAACGCTGTGGTATCACGACCACACCCTCGGCATGACGCGTTTGAACGTGTACGCCGGGCCGGCCGGTTTTTATCTGCTTCGAGGCGGGCCGGCCGACCTCCCGCCGGGCACACTGCCTGGACCCGCCCCGGCGATGGGCGATCCGACGGGAATGAAGTACTTCGAAATCCCCATCGCTATCCAAGACCGTTCATTCCACCGGGACGGCTCTCTTTTCTTCCCGGATTCGCGCACGTTCTTCGACGAGTTCGAAGGGCCCTACATTCCAGACAGCGACATCTCGCCGATCTGGAATCCGGAATTCTTTGGCAACACGATGGTTGTGAACGGACGGACGTGGCCGGTTTTGGAAGTCGAGCCGCGCCGGTACCGCTTCCGGTTGTTGAACGGCTGCAATTCTCGATTTCTTATCCTGAAGATGGTCAGCAATCCGCTGGAGCCCAGACCCGCCGCGCCGGTTCTCCCCTTCTGGCAGATTGGCACCGAGGGCGGTTTCCTGCCTGCGCCCGTGCAATTGGATCAACTCCTCATGGGACTGGCCGAGCGTGCAGACGTAATCGTGGACTTTACGGGGTTCCGGCCCGGCGACGAAGTCTGCTTGATCAACGAGGCGCCTGATGAGCCGTTCGGCGGCGGCACTCCGGGAAGTGATTTCGACGCGGCCGATTCGCACACCACCGGCCAGGTGATGAAGTTCAAAGTTGTCCCGCTTGCCTCGATCGACACGAGCGTTCCCCCCGATCAGCTCAGCTTGCCGTCCTTTACCGGTCTGGGCGGCGCCCGTCTGACGCGCAAACTCTCGCTCAACGAGCGCGACTCAGAAGTGCTGGACGAGGTGGGACCGGAGTCTGCCGTCCTGGGCACACTCGACAGCTCCGGCAACCCGGTCGAGAAGTTCTGGATGGATGCGGTCACCGAGAATCCCGCCCTCGGCGCGACGGAAATTTGGGAGTTCTACAACTTCACCGCCGACGCGCATCCTATGCACATCCACGCAATCCAGTTTCAGGTGGTGAATCGCCAACGACTCCAGACCGATAGCGAGGGGATGTCCGTTGCACCAGCAACCTTGGTGGGAGACCCAATCCCTCCGGAGCCCTGGGAAGCGGGGTACAAGGATACGGTCATTTCCTATCCAGGCCAGGTCACGCGGGTCAAGGGGACGTTCGATCTCCCCGGTCGTTATGTTTGGCATTGCCACATCGTCGACCACGAGGACAACGAGATGATGCGTCCGTTCGACGTCGGTCCGTGAATCCCGGAAGCAGGACGGGTCGAATGACCGGAGGGGCCGCGCAATGGCGTGGCCCTTCTTCTTTCTACGAGACCCGGCAAGAGGTCTGGTATCCTGCCCTGGCTATCGGACAAACACCCTCGTTCCTTTTGATGGAGGCAACATGACGCGAAATTTCCTGGAGCGAGTTTTCTTCTGCACGCTTGTTGCGACACTCCTCGGTCTGTTCTCGAACAATTCGTCTCCGGCCGCTCCACAGGCGGCGGGTGCCCAAGCCCCCGCCCAGGCGGAAAAGACTGCCGTTCCTGATGTTCACACCATGACGAGCCAGTTCACGCGCATCGTGGTGGTCCGAATGAAAAACCAGGTGGACTTGCTGAAGGGTCTGCGGGATGCGGTGGCGGGGGAGAAGATCAAGAACGCTGTCATTTTGAGCGGCGCCGGGTCGCTGGTGAGCTACCACGTCCACGTGGTGAGCAACACCACGCTTCCCGCCACCGAGGCCTTCTTCAAGGAGGAAGGCCCGTTCGATTTGTTGACGACCAGCGGATACATTATCGACGGCCGCGTGCACTGCCACATCTCCTTCGCGAACACCCAAAAGGCGATGGGCGGCCACCTCGAGCCCGGCACGCGGGTTTTCACTTTTGCGATTGTCACCCTGGGTGTGCTGGACGATTCCACCAGCCTGAAACGGATGGACGACCAGACGTGGCGATAGGGGTGTGGATGTATCTGCGACACGAGTTACCGGGCCAGTTGACTTTTCAAGAGTGAGAGGGAAGAGCCTCTATCGAAAGACGCGCATTCAACGCGGCGGCTACCCGAAGCAGCGTTTTGAGCTCCACATTGTCTCCTCGCTCGATGCGCGAAATCACCGCTGGGCTAGTCTTTATTTTCGCCGCCAATTGGGTTTGAGTCATGCCGCGCTTCTCGCGAAGTTCTGCAAGGCGAACGGCAATCCTCAAGTCGGTAAGGCCCTCCTCATACGCGCGGCGGACTCTGGGATTTCGCAAGACCTTTTCCTTGAATCTCTGAAATTCGGTTTTCTTCCTCATGCTTCCATCCTTTTTTTCTCTTGATCTCGAGTCATCCTCTGCAATGCGATTAGAACGTCTTGTCGGGGCAGCTTTGCGGTTCGTTTTGCCAGGATGTGCAGCAACACGAACGTCCGCCGAATGTCGCCGTAATACAGGACGCGATAGAGCGTCCGGCCGTAGTGGACGCGCAATTCTCGAAGCGGCCCCTCGACCTGGCTGGAATATGGGAATGGCAGGTGAGGTCCGCGCTCTTCCAGCATTTTGAGCACTTGCAGGACTTTCCCCAAATGGTCAGCCGGCATATTTTCCAGGAAGTACTTGACAGGCCGCCGGCTTGTTTTATCAACATAGAATTCCACCCGCCAAGCCATATCTTAAATGATATATCAGATGAGATAGAAAGACAATCCTGTACGGGACGGAGCAGGGGGAAGCGGGGAGTCCATGGTGGTGCTATTTGAGAATCACATTTCCCAGGTAGCCGCGGTTTTCGCCCGCGGCGTCGAGGACGCGAACGCTGACGCGATAGGCGTCCTTGGGAACGGGCACGCTCTTCTCCACCTTCACCACTTCGCGCGGATCCACGGGCTGCAAGGTCTCACGGCTCAGCTCCTCACCCACCAGGCTGTAGAACACTGCTTCGAGCGTTCCAGGCACGAACACCCCGAATGTTCCGCGCAGAGTAATTCGTCCGCTTTCAACTCTTGCTGACAGCGGCTCGCTGATGATGCCCGCGGCCACGGCATCACACACGGGATTCGTGACGCGCGTCGGCGACCAGGAGATGGGATAAGAATACTCTTCGCCTGGTTCGAGCGTCGCGTAGGGGCTCATGCCTTCGGACTCGAAGAAGTAGGGAGTTTTCTTGGGATCGTCGGCGAGAATCTGATCGAACGGCCCGCGCGAAATCGTGCCCGGCCCATCGTTCCACGACTCGACCGATCCTCCGTCGGGATATTCCATGCCGGGGAAGAATTTGAAATTCTCGACGAAACCAATATTCTTTTGCCCGTTGACGACGGCGAACCAGCCGGCGGAGGAATCCGCGGCAACCTTGCCAACGCGATAGAGGTAGTGAATCTTGAGCATTCGCCCGTTGTCCACCACCTGGTAGCTCGGATGTCGCACATCGCCGAACATGACGTAGTAGCCATTCGGATGTTGGCTCTTGGGATTGAGCGGCACGTACATGTAAAGTTCGGGATTCGGCTTGGTTGGGTCGTTGGCGTCCGCGGCGTCGTTTTGAATCAAATGCCAGATGCCCCAGCGGATCTGGCGCTTGGAGATATTGCGCATCACCTGCTCGACTTTGATGCGCGTGTTGTTCGCGTACACGTGGAAGGTCCGCACGAACTGCACGCCCGAGCGCGGGTCCTTGGGGCTGGTGACTTTCACTGCGACTTCACCGGAATTGTTGCTGGTGATCTCCGCGTCATACTTGCTGCCGTCGAGAATGTAGTAGGGGATGCTCGGCCACTGGTCGTCACTCGACCAGCCTTCCGGGCCGGGCCAGACCTTGTCACCGCCGTAGTTGGCCCAGCCGGAGTTCAAATTGTTCTGCTCGGGGGGCAAAACTTTCCCCGCCAAATCTTGATTCACGAAGAAATATTCCTGATCGCCAAGCTGAAGCTGAATGGCGCGCCCGCCGATGTCGGGGGCGATGGAGAGCGTGACGAGGCCGTTCGTGAGGCGATAGACATTCCAACCTTTATACTGCGCTCTTTCAACCTTTGCGGGGAAGGAGGAAGCGGGAGAAGCCATAGCGAACCTCGATGGTTGGCGAGATGGAGCGAGCCATCCCAGCAAGCCGTGGAGCGCCAACGCGCCAGCGGCTGCGATCAGTGACGCGCCGGTCGGTCTTTTCATGAGTGAATCCTCGGCGAAAGATGATACTCAGAATCCGGTCGGAGCGATGCAATATCTTGCCGTAAAAGTTTTCCCCGGTTCAAGCACGATGAGGCCGCTGAACTTGCCCTCGTGCTGGAGATTGAAAACGTTGGTGGGCCCCGTCTGCGGCTCAATGCAAATCAGGTTCTTCTCGACGGGCGCGTACACGACGGCGAAATCGAAACCCTCGCCGTAGACGACCTCGATCTTCTGGCTCCGGCCTTTGACCCAGACTCGTCCCTGGCCGCGGGCGTCGCGCTCCAGGTCGGAGAACTCGTCGTCCAAAGCCGTCGTACCGAGCACGAAGTTCTGCGCCTGAGGAAGGAACCGGGGCAGCGGCTCATTCGCTCCCGTGGCCACGTTGCGCTCGTCGAGGATCCAGTGCGTGCGCGCGCCGATGCCCAGCGTCCAATCTTCGCGAGGACCATCGGGACAGAAGTAAGGGTGATACGCCAGCATCAACGGCAGCGGGCAGAGTCCGACATTCGCCACCCGCGTGACGACCTCCAGTTGACCGTCCTTCAAGCGGTGAGTCACCTCGTAAGTTTGCGCGAAAGGGAATTGCGCCATCAAGTCGGAATACTTGTAGAAATCGAGATGCGTGGTGACGAAGGCGCCGTCTTCATCGCTCGCTCCACTCGCCACCACTTGCCAGCGGGGCTCGAAGACCAGCAAACCGTGCAGAGGCAGGCCGAGACTGTCGCGGCGAAGGTTTTCCAGCGCATCGTTGAGAAGATACTTCTTCCCCAGAAAGAAGTAATGGTCTCGGTCGATGCGGTTGGCCCACGGCGCCAGAAAAGGATTTCCGCCGCCGGTTCGGCGCGCCTCTGCGTAGCGGGCAAGCGACGCAACCGGAACCAGAATGTCTTTGCCATTGAACTTGAATTCGCAACCGAAATTTCCCAGGCCGGGCACGAGGCAATAGTTCATGTCGCGGGCGAGGTCAGTGAGCCGCCAGGTGGCAAAGCCCTCGATGTCCTGGGTGGATACTCGATAGTTCCCCAACACCTCTCTCCATCCGCGCGAATGCAGGGCCGGCGGTCAGAAGCCCGTAGGAATAATCCAGTAGGTAGCCTTGAAGGTCTTGCCGGGTTCGAGAACGATCAACGATTTCATTTTCCCCTCGTGCTCCAGGTTGAAGGCGTTGGTCGGCCCGGTCTGCGGCTCGATGCAAATCAGCGTCTTGTCGAGCGGCGCGTAAACGATGGCGTAATCGAATTCTTTGCCGTACACGACTTCGATCTTCTGCGTCTTGCCTTTCACCCAGATGTGCCCGAAGCCCTGGGCGTCGCGCTCCAGCTCCATGAAGCCGGAGTCGAGAAAACTTTTGCCGAGCACCACCCCTTCGGTCAGACCCGGCAGGAATTTATCTGTGGATTCGGTTTCGCCCGTGGGGACGAGCGCATCATCTACGATAATGCGGCGCTTCGCGGCGACTTTAACTGTCCATTCTTCGCGCGCCCCGTCGGGCAGAAAATAGGGGTGATAGCCGAAATGCACCGGCATGGCGGATTTGCCCGCGTTCGTGACGCGGGTCGTGCATTCCAGTTTTCCGTCCTTCAGGCGGTAGGTCACCTCGTAAACGTGCGCGAAGGGGAACTGCGCCATCAGGTCGGGATACTTGTAGAACTCCAGGCGCGACGTGATGAACGCTCCTTCCGCCTCCGAGGCGCCGGTCGTCGTGACTTCCCAGCGCGGCTCATAGACAAGAACCCCGTGGAGAACGTAGTTGCTGGGCGGCACGCGCATCAGGTTCCCGAGCGCGTCATTGAGAAGATATTTCTTCCCTTGGAAATAGTAATAATCATGATCAATTCGGTTGGCGAAAGGAGCCATGAAGGGATTCCCCCAGCCGAACCAGCGCTTCTCGAGATAAGTCTTGAAGGACTCGGGCGCGATGAAGACGTCCTTGCCGTTGACCTTGAATTCGTAGCCGAAGTTGCCGATGTCCGGCACGATGCCGAACTCCATCTGGCGCCGGGCATCGGCGAGGTGGTAGGTGGTGTGACCTTCGACGACCATCCTGGTGACGCTGTAATTGGCGGTTTGTTTCATGGCGGCCTCTTGTGGGGCGGCAAAACCTCCGCGCGAACAGGGAAGCGCGATGGCGGCCAAGAACAGCATGGATAGGGAAAGCTTCATCGGGAATTCCTTTCTTGCTCCTGTGATGCAAAGCAATCGCGGCTACCGAGTCTCTTCGGCAACCGCTCCCAACTGGTGAGCCAGCTCGCGGACGGCGGGGTAAAGAGTCCTGTAAATCTTATACTGGTGATTATAAAGACGGGTATTGCCCGCGTGGGGTGTCATACTTTCGCGGACCTGGATTGCAGCGCGCGCCGACTCCTCGACCGTGGCGTAAATCCCCGCGCCTACGCCGGCCAGCAGCGCCGCTCCGAAGGCCGAGCCTTCCGACGTC
>CAZTHM010000174.1:0-5928 GCA_964613505.1 uncultured Acidobacteriota bacterium
GAACATTCTCCGCCATCTCACCTATTCGGACGGCTACGGCCAGTACGCGCTGGGCCGGGAGGAGTTTTTGAAGCTGGGTTCGAATGTCGCCGATGTCCGTTGCGGGGATTGCGATAACTGCACCGTCAAATGCCCCTTCGGAGTTCAGGTTTCGGCACGCCTTAGCCGCGCGCAGGAGTTGTTTGCTTAGCACTGTAGCGGCGGTCTATGACCGCCGATTAGGAGTGCGGCAGGTCTGACGCTGCCTTGGCTGCCACCGAGCTTTGGCTTGCTGAAACTCCGGCGGCAGAGCGGCAGAAAAGCAAAGCGGAAGCAGAGCTTCCGCACTCCAAAGACTGCGCCAGATCGGTATGCAAAGAACAATCCTCCTTCCCACCATCCTCTTGGCCTCTTCTTTGGTGGCGAATGCCGGCGACATTCTTCATTGTGGCCACCTGCCGGGCTGGGAGCAATCCGGGCCAGTTCGCAGCTACGTGCCCGACAACCTCTTCGAGTACATGGACGGCAATGCCGAAGGCTATCTGATTTACGGCTTTGTGCGCATGTCCGGTATTACCTGCAAGTCAGCTGAGAACACGCTCATCATCGACATTTCCGAGATGACCGACGCGGACGCTGCGTATGGCATCTTCACCGCCAATCGCGATCCTGAGCGCCCCGTGGCGCTGATCGGCATGGGCGGGCAAGTTTTGCCGCGCAAGGCGACGTTCGCAAAGGACAAGTTCTACGTCGAAATTTCCGCCAGTCCCGACCGCGACCACACGGCCGCTTTGCAGGCTTTCGTCTCCGAGATCGAGAAACACATCTCCGGCCGCAGCACGCCACCCGACGCGCTTTCGTGGTTTCCTTCTGAAAAACTGGTTTCGGTCCGTCTGGTTCCGGAAAGCGTCCTTGGCCTGCGGGCGCTCAAACGCGGCTACGTGGCGCAATACGCAGAAGGAAAGGCTTTCATCGTGTTGGAAGCGTCTGCGGAGTCCGCTTCCGCGGTGATGAAAAAGCTTCGCGCGCGACCGGGCGAGACCGCGCCCGCGGCCCTCGCCGACGAAGCCTTTCAGGCGAAGGACCAATACCTCGGTGGGCTCTGTTTCTTTCGCAAAGGACGCTATCTCGGAGGTTATGCAAATCTTCCCGACTCTCAGACCGCCGTGCCGCTGGCCGCGGCGCTCGTCGCCCGTATTCCCTGAGGGAGGAATGCGCGCGAAGACCGCAACGGCATCGTGCCGTTCTTCGCAGGGTGGCGACGAGCCCGACACTCGAGATCCCCAAACGGAATTCGGTTTTACGCTATAATCCTTTCTCGTCCGCGTGCTGTGAGAATGGGTCTCAAAGCCACGCGATCCCACAAGGGTTCTGGAGCTAAAATGCGTCGAATTGCTGTTGTGCTGATTATTTTAGTTATGATGGGAATTACCTCGCTGGTGTTTTCCAGGGACGCGCGGACCGATCCGCGCTTGCAGGGTGCGTTCCGCAAGCCGGAGAGGAACGGTTGGACGTTCGTCCACCTGCAAGGCACGCCTTCCCAAATCGGCTTCCAGCACGGCTACCTGCTGGCGCCGGAGATTGAAGACGCGCTCAAGGTTACGGTGCTTGAACAGACGCACGACAACAAGAAGGATTGGCAGTTCTTTCGCGACGCGGCGCAGAACATGATGTGGCCGCACATCGAGGAGGAATACCGCCAGGAACTGCAGGGCATTACGGACGGCGCGAGCGCGCACGGCGTGAAACTCGACCTGTGGGATGTGGTTGCTCTGAACGCCTCACTCGAGTGGGGCTATTACGTCAAAGTTTACGACAAGGAACACGGCATTGCGTCCACGGCGTCACTCGCCGTGCCGGAACATTGCAGCGCCTTCGTGGCCACCGGCAGCTATACGAAGGATGGCAAGGTGATTATCGCCCATAACAACTGGACGAACTATCTCGACGGCCAGCGCTGGACGATTATCTTCGACATCGTTCCGGCGCGGGGCCACCGCTTCTTGATGGACGGGTTTCCGGGCTTGATTCACAGCGCCGACGATTTCGGCATCAACTCCGCCGGGATCATGATTACCGAAACCACCATCAGCAGTTTTTCCGGCTACGACCCGAACGGCATCCCGGAATTCGTGCGGGCGCGCAAGGCAATGCAGTATTCCGCCTCGATTGACGACTTCGCGCGCATCATGAAAGAGGGCAACAACGGCGGCTACGCCAACGATTGGTTGATCGCCGACCGCAAGACCAACGAAATCGCCAGCCTGGAGCTGGGTCTGAAGAACGTCACGCTGGAGCGGAAAAAGGACGGCTTTTTTGTGGGCTCCAATTTCCCCATCAACGAGAAGCTGGCAAGCGAAGAGACCGACTTCAAGATCAAAGACATGGGCGTGAGCGCCAACGCCCGCCACCTCCGCTGGGACCAGTTGATGGCCGAAAACAAGGGCAAGATTGACGTGGCGGCGGCGCAGCGCTTCCTCTCCGACCATTTCGACACGTTGCAGCAAAAAAACGAGCCGAACGAGCGGACGCTCTGCGGGCACATCGACCTCTCGCCGCGCGGGTCGCAGACCTGGCAGCCTCCTTACGGAATCGCCGGCGCTGTGCAGAACAAAGTCACGGACGCCACGATGGCGGCGAAGATGTCGCTCGCGGCCGCAGCCGGACACGCTTGCGGCATCCACTTCAAGGCGGCGAAGCACCTCGAAGAGCACCCGGAGTTTTCCTGGCAGAAGGACCTACTGCGCGACATGAACTCGTACCCGTGGACGACGTTTACCGCGGCGAAATGATTATCGCTGCTTTCGAAGGGATGGTCGCCTAGCTCCGCTGGCCGAGGTTCTCGTCCAGCTTCAGTCTCATGGTTTGGTTTCCAGTGGGATGTCGACGTACCGCTCTCGGGCCATTTCCGCGCCATAGGCGATGCATGCCTGAATGTCGGCTTCGCTGAGGCCGGGATAGTTCTCCAAAATCTCCTGAGTGGTGGCGCCGCTGGCGAGAAAGTCCAGGATCAGCGAGACCCAGATGCGGTGTCCGCGGATGCAGGGCTTCCCGAAACAGATTTCCGGGCTGATCGAAATCCTGGCGAGGAGTTCCTCCCTGGTCATGGCCTTACCTTTTCCTCAATAGGTCAACTCCCCCCAATATACCACGGTCCGCGACGAACATCGCGCTTGCACAAGGGCTGCTTCGTGCTGTATACTTTGCGTCTTATGGTTCGGGCCTACGCCAGTTATTTCGGCTTTAGTTACCGCTTCTGGGGCTTTGCCCTGGGGCGGTAGAGTGGCGTTGGCCTGATTCCGAAGCGAAAAGCAAGAAATCCAGAGCCAGCCCACTCCAGCGGAGTGGGCTTTTTTTGTTCGCGAGGAGAGTGGGCCATGATTATTTCAATGCGAAAGCACGCCAGCAAAGAGGAGATCGACCACGTCTGCGAGCGGATTCGTGAGTTCGGCTTCAAAGTTCATTCCATTGTCGGCGACGAGCGGGTGGTAATCGGCGCGGTGGGGGTCGGCGACGTGACCCCGTGTCTCGAAATGTTGGAAGCCACGCCGGGCGTCGAGGGCGCGGTTCGCATTTCGGCGCCCTACAAATTTGTGAGCCGCGAATTCAAGGCGGAACGAACGCGCATTCGCGTGAACGGCGCGGAAGTGGGCGGCGACGATTTCATCGTCATGGCCGGGCCGTGTTCAGTCGAGAGCGAAAAGCAGATCATGGAGACGGCGGAGGGCGTGGCCGCCGCGGGCGCGAAAATTCTGCGCGGCGGCGCCTTCAAGCCAAGAACGTCGCCGTACGAATTTCAGGGGCTCGAACTCGAAGGCCTGAAGCTGCTCGCCAAGGCGCGCGAGGCGACGGGACTCTCCATCGTGACGGAAGTTCTGAGTGAGAAGGACGTCGAAATGGTCGCCGATTACGCCAACATCATGCAGGTCGGCGCGCGCAACATGCAGAATTACGCGCTACTCAAGGCGCTCGGCAAGTGCTCGCGGCCGGTGCTGCTCAAGCGCGGCATGAGCTCGACGCTCAGGGAACTGCTGATGTCCGCGGAATACCTGGTCGCGCACGGCAACCCCAATATCATGCTCTGCGAGCGCGGCATCCGCACCTTCGAAACCGCCACGCGCAACACCTGCGACATCACTGCCGTCAGCGTGCTCAACGAGCTGACCCACCTGCCCGTCATCCTCGACCCCAGTCACGCCACGGGCAAGCGCAGTCTGGTGCCGGCACTGTCGCGCGCGGGCGTCGCCATCGGCGCCGACGGCTTGCTTGTCGAAGTCCACCCCTGCCCGGAGAAGGCCTTCAGCGACGGCGCACAGTCGCTCACGCTCGACATGTTCCGGGCGCTGATGCGAGACCTCAAACCCTACGTGCACCTTTGGAAGGAATCTCGCGTCGCGGCTCCTACCGTGGTTTAGCCGCGGCTTTCCGTGTTTGTGCGATAAGAATCGAGGGGCCATGCGTGCGGTGGCATTCGATTAGCAGGGTGTGGAAAAACCTCCGAAGTTGTCATCCTGAGGAGTCCGTCAGCCGACGGATCCGCCAGCCGGCGGAAAGGATCTCTGTATTTGCTTGAATTAACAAATACCGGGATTCTTCGCGGAGTTTACCCTGAGCGCATAATGAAAAAGATTCTTCTCCCGCTCAGAGCGGGATCAGAATGACATGCCCAAAGTGTTTTTCAACAACCTTTAGGCGGGTTTCGATCGACTGACGCCTCCTCCGCTGCGCCGGGCCAGAGCGAACGGGGCGGGAAAGCTACTCACGCAGGATGGGGCGAGTCAGGCAGGTAGGGCCGCCGGCGCCTTTGGCGCAGATTTCGTCGCCACGAAACACGTTTACCTCGACGCCCTCGGCCTCCAGCAATTTCCGCGTGCACGGATTGCCGTCGAGCATGATGCACCGGCGTGGCGCGACAGCGAGGACGTTGCACGCCATGGTTTCGAATTCTTCGTCCGGGACTTCGACCAGCTTGATCCCGCGCGCCAGCAGCCACTCGCGAAACGGTACGGGCATCAAATGCGAATAAACCAGCGACAGGTCGTCGTCGATGGGGCTGAGGAATGACATCAGGTGGAGAACGTCAGCGGGACCGTTCCAGTGGGGTAGCGGGACCGGCACCACCTCGTCAACGAACTCGGCCGTGAGGTCGCGGAGTTGACGGATGCCCTCCGCGTTGGTTCGATAGCCTCTGCCCACGGCGAGCGTGCGGTCGTCGACCCAAACGACGTCGCCGCCCTCCAGCCTGCCAGAACCGGAAATCCTTCCAAGAATTGGAACACCGATCTGCGGCAAGTATTCGCCGATGGCCGTGGGTTCACCCTGGCGCTGCTCTTTGCCCATTCTGCCGAGGATGGCGCCGCGTTCCGTCACAATCACCGGATCATGAACGTAAACGGAGTCGAGCCCTGTCCGCGCATGGGGCGGGAGACAGATAAGCTCGGGGATGGTTTTCGCCAGCAGGGAAACGAAGAATTCGTATTCGTCGAGCGCCTTGGCGAGGTCGGGAGCTCCGAGGTAATTCAATTCTTTCCACTGGGCAGCGATATTGGCCGCGCTTACGAAGGCGTCCTTGGGATGCTTGAGGAGCATCCGCTTGATGGGTTTCACCATGGACTGACAACCGAAGCTCATCGACGGTTTTCCCTTCACGTCCGGGGTGCGCCAAATAAGCGGAAAGGGGCGGTTCGCAAACCGCCCCTCCGTCTGGGTTGGTGCGAGTTAGCGGGGACGTTCCCAACCGCGGAGTGTCCCCGCCACCAGGGCAATCAAACACGCGGGGATGAAGACTTTCCGTTTGGAGATGTCTCGCATTTTTCCTCCATGAATTTTGTCTCTGGGTCGAGGGGCGACGAGTTCAGTATTCGACCTGGGTATTGTGCCACAGGTTCCGAGGCTTTTTCCCTCCTCGGACTGTGGCAGCGGCGTTCAACCACCAGCCTTGCTTCCGCG
>CAZTHM010000174.1:6028-7670 GCA_964613505.1 uncultured Acidobacteriota bacterium
CTCTTCTGGGCGTTGGTGGCGGTGGATGCGGGGCTATTCCTTGACTATGCGGTGCGGCAGGATTCACTGCGCCGCAGCGCTTCGTCCGAGAGGAAGCCGTAAACATGCCTAGCGTCGAATTCGAACAAAGCGGGCGTGGCGGCTCGATCTATTACCACGAGAGAGAGTACACGATAACCTTCGGTTGGGAATTCGCTTCGCCGCCGGCTCTCGCTCTCATCTTCGGGCCGACGTCACAAGTCTGGGACAGCGCCCATCCCTGGGCGGTGGGACGTCAGAGGGAGATTTTCAAATTTGTCGGCGCGGAGGTCGTGCGGCAGAAGGCGCCTGGCTATTACTTCGATTACGACGTCGAGAGCGGCGTCATGGAGATCCTGAAGCAATCAGAGCAAGAGCGCTCCGAGGGCTCACGGTCGACAAAGCGCCGGACTGTTGCGCCGGCGCCGAAACCCTCGAAGGCCTATGAGAAGTTCCTCGCGAGCATCGTGCCGACAAGGGAGCAATGGCAAGAGAACCAGACGTACGACGTTGCCGCCATTGCCGAGATGATGGCGGAGGAACGCAACGAGGTCGTCACGTTGCTCACCGGGCGCGACGCCACTTGGCGGGAAGTAGAGGCGTTGGCGGCGATTGATACGCCGACCGCGCGCGCGGCGGTGGACGAGGCGTCGAAGCACCATCTTTCGATTGACACGAGACTCGCCGCCGCCGAAGCCATGCACCAGCAGGGGCGGCTCGCCGACTTGGACACCTTCCTGGCGAAGCAGCTCCGCCAGTTGTACCAACCTCCCAACGGCCTCCAGCGCGCATTGCGATTGGCTGAGAGTCATCCGAGCGAGACGGTCAGGCAGGCGCTGCTCTGGGCCAGCTACAATCAAACCGAGTGCGCGCCCGAGTGCGCGAAGCTGTTGCTGGCTCTGACCGGCGCGGCGAAAGAACCCTTCGACGCCGAAGTCAAGCAGATGCTCGAGAAGCTCGGCCTGCACAACAGCTACTTCGACCGCAAGGCGGCCTTCGACGACCTCTGCCGGCGCGTGGGAATGGAACTCGACCCCGACGCTGTAAATTAGCCCGATGGTTAGAGAATTAGCAGTCTTGAGGGACCCCGCTGGAAAAGGCGCAAGATGACGGGGGGAATCTTGCGCTACCTGCCCGTCATGGCCTGCTCAATGACCCAATCCGTCCAGAGGGCGGTTGCACCGCTCGAGAGCAATGGCGTGCCGTCGAGCACGGCGTTGACGAAGTTCTGAACGCAAGGGAAGTGAAGGTTGGCGTGCGTGGGCAGGTGCTCGCGCCCGCCGGGATAAATGAGTTCCGGGCCGTTCAACGGAGTTAGCTCCATTTCGCCGTTCGTGCCGACGATGCGGAACTCGTCACGCTGGACACGCGAGTTCCAGCGCACGTCGACGATAGCGCGCACCTTGCTGCGATACTCGATCATCACCGTGGCGCAATCTTCGACCTTGAGCGAGTGGACCGCATTCGAAAGCTGGGCCGTCACGCGCGCGGGCTCGCCAAAAAGAAAATTCATCACATCGATGCGGTGCGAGCCGACGTCGTAGAGCGGCCCCCCACCCGCCAGCGCCGGGTCGAGCAGCCAGGTTCGAGCCGCGTCCTCGCCGGGAAGCCAGTCATGGCACGT